>NZ_JAKEUW010000050.1:0-41440 GCF_022398115.1 Vibrio sp. Isolate22
AGGTATAGGTATGGTGGGCACAAGTGCAAGAAAGTGGAATTAAGCCATTGAAAGAGTTCGCACGAAAACTGAGGCCTTATCTTCACGGTATTATTGGATCGGCAAGTTATCCGCTCAACACCTGCACATTGGAAGGGATAAACAACAAAATAAAGTTAATCAAGCGAATGGGGTATGGGTATCGAGATACAGACTACTTCTTCTTGAAGATAAAAGCGGCTTTCCCCGGAAAGCCGCGATGAACCTTTTTTTATGGTGGTGAGCGAGTCTTAGTGCTGATCAAAGAAGTCTTTATTGCGTATGTATTTACTCATCAAGTGATAAGAGAATGGCCTAATCAACCAACTAAAGAGGGATCGCCCTAAGCGAATAAAAGTCGGTGTATTTTCATAGATACGCCCGTTATAAAGCCAAAGTATCTTTCCCACATGCCAATACAGTAAAGGCACTGGTGGCATGAAGGTTACAATGTCGATGTCACAACATATGCGGTAGGTCTTTTTACTCAAGCGATAATGTTTCTTGAAGCTCCAATCACCAATAGCAGGCTGCCCAAAGGTCACGATACGTTTTATGCAACCCGGGTATTTCTTGTCAAAATAATCCGCAAAGACACAACCAATCGCACCGCCAGAAGAGTGCCCAGTAATCGCGACTCTTTTGCCTTGTTCTAATAAGGGCGCGAGAATCGTTTCCAACCGCTCGATCACGTTCAAACCTAACTTATCTTCATTTCGACTCGGCTGGCTCTCTTGAAACATCAGATGATAAAATCCCGCATGAACTCCATAGTTAAGTCCAATTCTTTTGCAGCTTCTTGTCCATAAAGCAAAGTTAAGCAGCCAGTCTGAAACACTGTGCGACCCTTTAATGACGACCACTACCTCATCTTTGTCGTTACTCCACAGCACGCGAATCATGGTTTTACCAAACTGATTTTTGATGACTCTCTGACCGTTTGGAGCAAACCCATAACGAGTTTGTTTGAACCCACGAGAGTAAGCGAGATTACAAAGAACGGCATAGCGCTCATACTGGTATCTTTTTAGTGGTTTCACGGGAACTCATCGTTTAACTGTATCTTAAATACTATAGCCCTAGATTGTGAAGCAGAGATGAAGGGAGTTAATAAACGTTGGAATGACGTTCAGTTCGTATTAAAACGGTTCTGATTAACCGCTGTGATATTAATTTGTAATATTGTTTAATAATTATTAATAACAACTTGGGGTTGTTTAAAAAGTAAGATTTTTCAGGTTATGCAGTTTGTAACTCAGGTAAATACAATGCCTTACGTAACCTTACATTATTGGAAATTTAATATGATAGCATCTTCGAAATTTCGAAGATCTAAAGATAATGTAAAAGGTTCTATTCATGCTATCAAAAAGTCAATCGTATAAGTTAACGTTTTACGGGGTATTAAAAAGCTTATATAGATTACTTCCTATACTACCTTCAAAGATTAAGATGTCTAAGAACCTTAGGCTTGCTGAACTATATGTACAAAAAAAAGACTATAAAAACGCTATTAGAACGATAGAAGAGTTAGTCTACAAATTCGAAAAAAATGAATACTGTTTCATGTTATTGAATTTATATCTAATGAATGGTGATTTAGAAAAATCTAAAGCGCTTGAAGTGTCATTAGATTCGACCAGTGAAAGTACTAACCTTGTAAAGAGCTTGGATATCTTAAACTCAAGTGTGAACGATTCTGATAAAGTGGCTTTTATCAAATCGTACATTGCGAGCAAGGGTGCTTCTTCAGTACTTATTGATGTTAAAAGTGGAGGACAGCATTTAACTAAACTGTCTAAAGAGGAAAGGGACCTTATTAATAATACCAAGCTCTATCTAAAGCAGCGAAGAGATTGGAGCCGTAGGAATAGCCCACCGACTTACATCAAATCGCTCTATAGCAAAGGTGAGCAAAACAAAATTGATGAGTTGTTTAGTGATGTATTACCTATTGTAAGAGCGACCAAAGTATCTTTATCTGATCATGATAACTCAGTGATATCAGTACAAAATGGGTTTAGAGCAACCACAGGCCAACCAGAAACGGCAGATCGCCGAGTGCTTTTCTTCGGAGCATCAACAACTTTCTCGTATGGTATGAGCGACAAAAATACGATTGTCAGTCAAGTTCAGAAAAACATTAATAAAGTAACCGATAATGTAAGAGTTGAAAATCATGGCGTACTAGGGATGAATTTGCTTCTAGCAATGAATAATTTGGTACAAACGGAGATCAAGGAGGGTGATGTAATTGTTTTTTTCAACTTTGATGAATTCAAAAATGTTGAAGATTCATCTTTACTATCGATTGATCTTAACGATGTTGACCGAGGTGGCGACTTTTTCATTGATTTAAATGCGCGTCATTGTCATTACTCTCCTAAGGGGAACAAGGTAATGGGAGAGATCGTAACAAACAAGTTAATACCTGTGTTGAAAAGTGAACCTATAACGCCTCAATTCGACTTGGATAATAGAATGTTGTGTGTTCTAGAAAAGTTCAAGTACTTCCTGTTCAGACATACTGCGCAAGCACTTGAATCTTGTGAAATGAAATCTTACTTAGAGTTATTGGATCAACATGCTACAGATAATGAAGGTGTTATAGGCAGCGTAGCGGTTAATTGTAACCCAATTACTAAGGGACATTTACACTTAATCGAACACGCCGCAAGGAGTGTCGATAAGTTGTTCATTTTCGTTATCGAAGAAGATAAATCTTTCTTTAAATTTGAAGACCGATTTAAATTAGTTTTTGAAAGTACGAAGCATATTGGCAACGTCACCGTTATTCGAGGCGGAAAGTTTATTTGTACTGAACTGACTTACCCTGATTACTTCGATAAAGAAACTTCTGAGGCTAAGGCTGATGCATCGATGGAAGCATGGTTTTTCTGTGAGTACATAGCTAAGGCGCTGAATATTAGCAAGATATTCCTTGGGAATGAGCCAAAGTGTCAAATCACCCAACAATACAACGAAAAAATGCAGGAGCTGCTCCCATCATATGATATTGAAGTTGAAATCATTGAGCGTATTTCAACAAATGGTGTTGTGATCAGTGCTTCTAAAGTAAGAGAGTTCCTAGCTAATAGAGATTTTACGAGTATTGAAGCAATAGTACCTAAACCAACCTACTTATTTTTAAAAGAAAACTACTAAAAAGATTGTAGGTCTTTGATTAACTCGCTAAGCCAGTTTTCCGACTGGCTTTTTTATTTGAACTTTTAGGGTATTCCATTATTTTACCAGAGATTTAGATTCGTCTTGAGACGAATGCTCTTGGTTTTGTGTTTGCCATTTGCGCAATCTGTGGTAATTTCAATCTCCAAAGTGCGATAATTAATCACTTGAATTAAAAGATAAAATTTATTGTTGACGAAATTTTTCCATCCGTTAAAGTACACTTCGTTCTCACGGCTTAGGTTGCTGAGCGATGGTGTTCTATTTCAGTAATAGGCATGCATTATTGCGTTGCCCTGGTGGTGGAATTGGTAGACACAAGGGATTTAAAATCCCTCGGCGTTCGCGCTGTGCCGGTTCAAGTCCGGCCCGGGGCACCATCTATCTAGTTTCTACTTTTTAAGTAGAGTGATGAACAAAGAGTTGTTCTCTTAAATCACTATTAAAGGCGCCTTGGCAGAGTGGCTATGCAGCGGATTGCAAATCCGTGGACCTCGGTTCGACTCCGGGAGGCGCCTCCATATCTCTCTGATATCTAGAGTTGAATAATGAAAATGCGATACTAGCTCAGTTGGTAGAGCGCAACCTTGCCAAGGTTGAGGTCATCGGTTCGAACCCGATGTATCGCTCCAAATTTTGTAATGTTGATTAATTTCGACATTAAGATGGTGTTTTACTTTTCAGTAATCGGCATCGCAATAAAGAATTGCGTGCCCTGGTGGTGGAATTGGTAGACACAAGGGATTTAAAATCCCTCGACGTTCGCGTTGTGCCGGTTCAAGTCCGGCCCGGGGCACCATCTATTTGGTTGTTACCTTTCGGGGTAGGAATCAAAAGAGTTGTTCTCTTAAAACACTATTGAAGGCGCCTTGGCAGAGTGGCTATGCAGCGGATTGCAAATCCGTGGACCTCGGTTCGACTCCGGGAGGCGCCTCCATCATTCAAGTTGAAAGGCCAGCAGAAATGCTGGCCTTTTTGCTATCTGGCATTCTTATCTATCGACTTTTCCAAATTCCGTTGCCTACTGTTTATCAAAAGGGCATCTCTATCTCATAGCTCCTATCTTAGTAGCTCGTATTACCGGTTTTTGCACGATATGAAGGCGTAGGCTGAGCGAGTCGAGCGACTGATATCGTCGTGTACCAGAAACACTGCTGAACATTATTTATTGGTTAAGCCAGTAAACGGTTATGAGCAATGATTACGTGTGAAAATCTGGATAGGGAATTTAAGTAGTGCACCGGTAGTATTTCATCACTAAGGTTTTCATATTTATACACACTTGCTCATGAACGCATCGTGCTTTAGTCGCTAATTATCGTAATTATGACTACAAATGAAAATGATTGTCATTTACTTACGTTGTTGCTAGTCTTTTGTGAAATATTACAACAATCTTAATTGTGTGTTTGATTGCTTATTGAATCACTCTAAACCTTATCTAATCTACGGTTATTCGTTTGCTATGGCTTAAATTTAGCCACTTCTACCTCTTTTGTTCTACCCCTTTTGGGTAGTTCGATTTCGTAATTGATTTACATCATATTTTCATTTTCTTTCATAATTCATTATTCGCTTAGTTAAGAAATATATAACCTTCAGGAATTCTTATGAGCAAGATGAAGCTAGTCGTAATCGGTAACGGGATGGTAGGCCATCGCTATATCGAAGATTTAGTCGAGAAGACAGACGTTGCTAACATGGACATCACAGTCTTCTGTGAAGAGCCTCGCGTAGCCTATGATCGTGTACACCTTTCTTCTTATTTTTCACACCATACTGCGGACGAACTTTCTTTAGTTAAAGAAGGTTTCTACGAGAAACACGGCATCAACATGCTGATCGGTGAGCGTGCAATTAACGTTAACCGTGAAAAGAAAACAGTTTACTCAAGCACTGGTCGTGAAATTCAATACGACAAGCTAATCCTTGCTACTGGTTCATACCCATTTGTTCCGCCAATCAAAGGTAACGAAGGTAAAGACTGCTTCGTTTACCGCACAATCGAAGATTTGAAAGCTATCGAAGCAACCGCTAAGAATTCTAAATCTGGCGTTGTTGTTGGTGGTGGTTTGCTTGGTCTTGAAGCGGCAGGCGCACTAAAAGCACTTGGCGTAACTACGCACGTTGTTGAGTTTGCTCCAAAGCTAATGGCTGAGCAGCTTGACCAAGCGGGTGGTAACCAACTTCGCCAAAAAATCGAACGTATGGGCGTAAACGTACATACAAGCAAGAACACGCTTGAGATTGCTCCTGAAGGCACTGAAGCTCGTAACGTGATGCGCTTTGCAGACGGTACTGAGTTAGAAACAGATTTCATCGTATTCTCTGCAGGTATCCGCCCTCAAGACAAACTTGCTCGTCAAATGGGTCTGGGTATCGCGCCTCGTGGCGGCATCGAGATTAACGACCACTGTCAAACAACAGATAAAGACATCTACGCGATCGGTGAGTGTGCGTCATGGAACCAAACGTTCTACGGCCTAGTTGCTCCTGGTTACAAGATGGCGACAGTTGCCGTTGACCACATTGTTGGTAACGAAAGTACATTCGAAGGTGCTGACATGTCTGCGAAGCTTAAGCTTCTAGGTGTGAAAGTAGGTTCTATCGGTGATGCTAACGGTCGTACTCCTGGTTGTAAGAGCTACGTTTATCAAAACGAAGAGCAAGAAGTTTACAAGCGTCTAATCGTTTCTGAAGACAACAAGAAGCTGCTAGGTGCAGTAATGGTTGGCGACACGTCTGACTACGGCGATCTTCTACAGCTTATGCTGAATGAAATCGACCTACCTGAACATCCAGATGCGTTGATTCTGCCTGCACACGCTGGTGCTGAAAAACCAACACTTGGTGCAGACTCTCTTCCTGAATCTGCAGTTATCTGTTCTTGTTTTGATGTAACGAAAGGCAAGATCGCTAAAGCGGTTGCTGAAGGTCACCACACAATCGGTGATATTAAAGCAGTAACGGGCGCGGGTACTGGCTGTGGTGGTTGTATTCCACTAGTAACTTCAGTACTTAATGCTGAACTT
Source organism: Vibrio sp. Isolate22 (assembly GCF_022398115.1). Lineage (NCBI taxonomy): Bacteria > Pseudomonadati > Pseudomonadota > Gammaproteobacteria > Vibrionales > Vibrionaceae > Vibrio > Vibrio sp. Isolate22. The sequence continues at coordinate 6,237 of NZ_JAKEUW010000050.1, forward strand.
GCTAAAGCTGGTGTAGAAGTTAAGAACGATGTGTGTGAGCACTTTGCTTACTCTCGCCAAGAGCTTTTCCATCTAATCCGCATTGAAGAAATTAAAACATTCGATGAGCTACTAGAGAAATACGGTAAAGGTTACGGCTGTGAAGTATGTAAACCTCTAGCTGGTTCTATCCTTGCTTCTTGCTGGGGTGAACACATCCTTAAGCCTGAGCTAGTGAAACTGCACGATACCAACGATAACTTCCTAGGTAACATGCAGAAAGACGGTACTTACTCTGTTATCCCTCGTATGGCGGGTGGTGAAGTAACACCTCAAGCGCTAAGCGTTCTGGCTGATGTTGCGGCTGAATACAACCTTTACACTAAGATCACTGGTGCACAACGTATCGGTCTGTTCGGTGCTCAAAAAGATGACTTACCAGCAATCTGGAAGAAGTTAATCGCAGCAGGTTACGAAACGGGCCAAGCTTACGCAAAAGCACTTCGTATGGCTAAGACATGTGTTGGTTCTACTTGGTGTCGTTACGGCGTTCAAGATTCAGTTGGTCTTGGTGTGATGATCGAGAACCGTTACAAAGGCATCCGTACTCCTCATAAGATGAAGTTTGGTGTGTCTGGTTGTACTCGTGAGTGTGCTGAAGCTCAAGGTAAAGACCTAGGTATTATCGCGACTGATGCTGGTTGGAACATGTACGTATGTGGTAACGGTGGTATGAAGCCTCGTCACGCAGACCTACTAGCAAGCGACTTAGACCAAGAAACGCTAATCAAGTACATCGACCGTTTCATGATGTTCTACATCCGTACGGCTGCTCCGCTACAACGTACTTCGGTATGGATGGATAACTTAGAAGGCGGTGTGGATTACCTACGTGAAGTTATCATCGACAATAAGCTTGGTATCAACGACCAACTTGAAGCTGATATTGCTGGCCTTGTAGACAACTTTGCTTGTGAGTGGACAGACACTATCAACGATGAAGCTCAACTTAAGCGCTTCGCTCACTTCATCAACGCTGATGACCGTGATGATAACGTTGTGTTTGTTGATGATGGCCGTGAACAACACCGTCCTGCGACATTCACAGAGAAACACCCTGAAGCGAAGGGCGATATCCTTCACGTTGAACTGGTTTAATTGGGAGACGACATCATGGCATTTACCAAAGTTTGTAAGATCGAAGACATTATCCCAGGTACAGGTGTTTGTGCATTGGTGGCTGGTGAGCAAGTGGCTATCTTCCGCCCAACAAAAGCTGAAGAAGTGCTAGCGATTAGCAATACAGACCCTTACTTTCAATCTAACGTGTTATCTCGTGGTTTGATTGTAGAGCACCAAGACGAGCTTTGGGTGGCTAGTCCACTTAAGAAGCAACGCTTTAACCTGACAACAGGTGTGTGCATGGAGGACGAGAACTTCAACGTGAAAGCGTACAAAGCTCGTGTGACTAAAGGCGCTGTAGAAATCTCTGCTTAATCTTTCGATGAGTAAGATTTGATAGTTCAAGGGTTCTAGTTATCGATATTGCCTTAACTCGGCAACTAGAACCTTTTCCTATCCAATTTTAACTTTCAAATTTAACTTTTAAGGACAACCTTATGTCTACTGATTTTAAACCGGCAGAATTCGTTCAAACAATGATCGATGTAGGTGAAGCTAAAACCAAGACGGGTACTCGCGATCTTCTGATCCGAAGCACTATGGCTGGTATTATCCTTTCTCTTGCGGTTGTAGTGGCTATCACGACTATCGTTCAAACAGGTATCGGTATTGTTGGCGCACTCGTGTTCCCAGTTGGTTTCGTTATTCTTAGTGTAATGGGTTACGACTTAGTAACGGGTGTATTTGGTCTTGCACCTTTAGCGAAATTCGATAACCGTCCAGGTATCACTTGGGGTCGTATTCTACGCTGTTGGGGTCTTGTTGGTCTGGGTAACCTTATCGGTTCTCTGATTGTTGCTTTCCTAGTTGCGGTTTCACTAACAGGTAACTTCTCTCTAGAGCCAAACGCTGTTGCTCAGAAGTTCATCGCAGTTTCAACTGGCCGTAGCCTAGGTTTTGAAAACATGGGTATGGACGGATGGATCACGTGTTTTGTTCGCGGTATCTTCTGTAACCTAATGGTTTGTCTTGGTGTAATTGGTAACATGACAGCGCGCACTGTATCTGGCCGTGTAGCAATGATGTGGTTCCCAATCTTCATCTTCTTCGCACTAGTATTTGAGCACACAGTAGTAAACATGTTCCTATTCCCACTGGGTATGATTCTTGGCGCTGACTTCGGTATCGCGACATGGTTGAACTTCAACCTTATCCCAACAATCCTAGGTAACATCGTTGGTGGCTTGTTCCTAACATGTGTTCCACTATTCCTAACTCACGCTAGAACAGCTCCTTCTCTAGGCGCTAAGTAAGTCGAATACTCTAGGTTAATGAGTAATTGATAAAGTGTGTAAGCCCCAAACTATTGATTTGGGGCTTTTTTGATCTCAACACTCTCTACTCAGATATCAGTGCACCTAAGTTGGGCTACATGTGCTCGGGAATGGTGCAAATATCAGTGTTTTCCAACGTAATAGATTGTTTTGTTATATAAACTTCTATCTTGATTAGAATTTATCGTGAAGTTTTACGGCAACAACTGATAGTCTAAGAAGTAGGGATATTGATGATTCATTGAATGATGAATTATCAAACAGAATTAAGCTTGAAATATAACAAGCTAACTTTCGGAGCAAAGTATGTCAGAAGTATCGCCATCGAATGTTAATAAAGAAAGAAATGGATTTGTATCACTGGTTGGTGCAGGGCCTGGTGACCCAGACCTGTTAACTTTAAAAGCAGCACGTGTCATCCAACAAGCGGATGTACTGGTTTACGATCGTTTGGTATCAAAAGATATCTTGGCGATGGCAAACCCAGAAGCAGAGATGTTGTATGTGGGTAAAAAGCTCGACCACCACTGTGTTCCACAAGACCAAATTAACCAACTACTGGTCACTAAAGCCCAGGAAAACAAGCACGTCGTTCGCCTTAAAGGTGGTGACTCATTTATCTTCGGACGTGGTGGGGAAGAGTGTGAAACGCTTGCCGAGAACGACGTTAAATTTGAAGTCATTCCAGGTATTACAGCCGCTGCGGGTGCTACGGCTTATGCGGGGATTCCACTGACGCATCGCGACCACGCTCAAAGTGTTCAGTTTATTACTGGCCATCTTAAAAAAGACGGTGAAGACATTGATTGGCAGTCTCTGGCGCAACACAATCATACCATCGTGTTCTATATGGGATTAAAAGAGAGCCCGAATATTCAAAAGAACCTGCTTGATAACGGAATGCGTGCGGATATGCCTGTAGCGATTATCGAAAATGGCACACGCCAAGAACAGAAGGTGTTTCGAGGTGGGTTGAGTGATTTAGCAAGCCTGGCTAGCGTCGCGACGAGCCCAGCCTTGATTGTTGTTGGTAGTGTGGCGCAACTCCATGAAAAACTTGACTGGTTTAACAAGTAGTCGAGTCTCACCAAATTTTTATGTTTTGAATTAGATACTGCAGCGGCTGTTTTGTCGCTGCATTTCTTGTTGGCGCATTGGCATTTCATCAATGATGTTGGTGATGAGGTTCCAATCCGTTTTACCATTCCATCTGTGCTTCTCTTTTCCGTCTTTACCAATTAATACTGCAGTGTGAGATCCTTTGGGAATCTCATAGATGCTGGTGACTGCTTCTAAGTTAAACTCTTCCTCCAGCCAAGTCGGGACGGTATATCCGCTTTCAGCTATCACCATGATGACGACATCACGTTCGTCCAATTGGCAGTTATTGATCAAGACTTCATTAAGAAACTCTTTTACCACAGAGTCTTCTTCCGGGGCGAAGTAAATGACGCTGCGATGAGGCAGTGGTTGTGAATGGGAGTAGGCTGGATAAGCAAACACTGAATGAGTGGTGAGGCTCAAAATCAACGCGGTGCTAACAGTTATTAGTTTGAGCAAAGTTAACCAACTACTGGAAGGAACTAGAGCGACCCTTGCGGTGTTGCTGATGCTTCCGTGCGATTTGTGTTTTTGTCGGTGTAGCATAGCCAACCTCCCTTTAGTAGCTTGTTAGCTTTACTTGTATCTCTAATTGCTAGCGCTTGTAAGACTGTTATCAAAGACAAGGACTAGCATCCAATTTGATAGACATCTATTAAGCATAGTTAGGATTGCCTTAAACATGCTTAGATTTACGTTAACCATAGCCAACAGGTTCATTTTTATTAGATAAAGCGACTCGCATTTTAGGGTTGAATAGAATAGGGTATACCGAAAATCTAAAGGTATGAATTTATGGAAAACATAGCTATTTTGGTCGACGTTCAAAACGTCTACTACACAACACGAGACAAATATCGCTCTAACTTTGACTACAACCAATTTTGGTATGTAGCAACAGAAGGTCGAAATGTTGTTGCGGCTCATGCGTATGCGATTTCTAGTCAAGATCCTAAGCAGCGTCAATTCCATCATATTCTGCGCGGTGTGGGTTTTGATGTGAAATTGAAGCCATTTATTCAGCGTCGTGATGGCAGTGCGAAAGGTGACTGGGATGTCGGTATTGCCTTAGATGCCATCGAACTAGCAGAGAATGTGGATACGATCGTTTTAGTTTCTGGAGATGGGGATTTTGAGATCCTTGTGGAAAGAATAAAACAACGCTTTGGTAAAAAAGTGGAAGTGTACGGTGTACCAGGTCTTACTGCTCAAAACCTTATCGATTCAGCGTCAAAGTTCGTTCCGATTGAAAAAGATTTCTTACTATAGAGTAAATCTCTCATTTTATAATTGAAATCAATGATAACGATAATTAAAATGCAAACTATTATTATTTATCGGTTTGTATGATGTCGCGCGTTTTAGTTGTTGATGATGATATTCAGTTGTGTGAATTATTGGGTGAAGTTCTAGAGAACGAGGGGTATCACGTTGATACCGTTCATTGTGGCGAGGCTGCGCTAGAGTTTATCCAATCCAATCCTGTGGATTTAGTGTTGCTTGATGTGATGCTGCCTAACCTCAGCGGCATTCAAGTCGCAAGGCGCATCTGTCAGCGTTTCGCTACGCCTATCTTGATGTTAACGGCACTCAATGACGATGCATCGATGCTTGATGGTTATCAAGCGGGTGCCGACCAATACATCGCTAAACCTTTCAATGTTCCTGAGCTATTGACTCGTATCAAGGTTATCTTACGTCGAGTTGGATTTGAGCGTCAGAGACAGTCTCTAGCTTCATCTAACCATGGTTTGTGTGAACAGATCTCTCGTTTACCCCTAACGGGTACAGAAAAAGATCTGCTTGATTATTTGATTAAGAATGACGGCATTGTTGTATCTAAGTCTGACTTACAAATACATGTCTTAAAGAAAGAGCTGTGTCCCTTTGATCGCAATCTAGACATGCACATCAGCAATATCCGCCGTAAGTTAGTACAGGCAGGCTTGTCTAAACAGCACATTAAAACGGTTCGTGGCAAAGGATATAGCTACCTAGAGTCGGTTGGAGCATGAGTACCAAGCTAATACGTTGCCCCGACTTCATTGCCAAGCGTAAAGATGGATTAACGTTTCAACTTTTCTCATATCTGACGATCATCCTTGTCAGTATCTTTATTTTTCAAGCGGTTGCAGAAAAAGCGTTGATGAAGGCACTACTTAAGGTGCCTGATTCTGTTAAGCAAGAAATGTTGGATCTTGCTTATCAAGCCAATGTGCTAATCGAAGATGGTGATATGGATGAGTTGGCTGACTGGGCCAATGCTCAACAGTATTATTTGTTTGTTTTAGACAAAGATAATCATCCGTTAACACATAGACACATGCACCCTCACTTTGAGTTCAAGTTACGTTTCTTAAGAACGTTGGATCATCAATTGGATGCCGTTGTGAATCGGCCGATCTTCGGCCTACCTTTAGAAAACGGTAATAGCTTAGTTATCCAATTACCGCACCGATTCCACCCCGCAAATTCGTTTGGTTTGTATTCGTCATTGATGAAGGTATTCATCGCTTTCATCATCTTGTCTTTGTTCTCTTTAATTATGGCTCGGAGGCTTCAGCAACCTTTGGATCGTTTGAGAGAGGCTAGCCGACGTTTAGCCGAAGGTGATTTCTCAGTGCAAGTCGTCTCTGAGTTGAAATCCAACACCAGAGAGTTTAATGAACTCGCGGTGGATTTTGATCATATGACATTTGAGATTAAATCATTGGCAGAGAAGCAACGCCGCTTGATTCGAGATGTCTCACATGAGCTGAGAACCCCTTTAGCAAGGCAAAACCTCGCACTGCATTTATTACGTAACAAGGTCGATGATAAGAGCGCTGGTTTGCTAGACCGTATGGAGAGTGAAACCGAAGAGATGAATAAGCTAGTGGGCGAGATCCTCGAATTTAGTCGCTTAGAAACCTCTCGCTACGATTCCAAGCTTAGCTTGATGCATCTAGAACAATATTGTTCGATGCTTATCGCGCAAATGCAAAATGATTTAAAGCCTAATCAGACGCTGGTGGGGGATTTAGAGACACCGACCTCGATGGTGAACATTGATGAGCGGTTACTGTTAAGAGTAATCGGGAATTTAGTTGGCAATGCGATTAAGTATGCAGGTGAGCATGCTCATATTTCGGTAACGACGTATGAAATGACAATCGATCAACGTTACAGTGTCATTTCTGTAGAAGATGATGGAGAAGGTATCCCTGATAACAAAATTGCAGGCATTTTTGATCCGTTTACTCGTATTGAATCAGCAAGAGACAAGCAGTCTGGTGGCTACGGTCTAGGCCTTGCCATCGTGAAAGAGGCAATGGTTGTGATGAATGGCCATGTGACGGCAGAGAATAGAGAAAGTGGGGGGCTCAGAGTGAATCTAATGTTCCCGATTAGTGAGCCCGCTAATTGATTTTGCCGCTCCGGTCAATATTCTGCGGGAGTCTTTATCTAGTACTTCTTAAAATCCATAAAAAACGCCACAGCAAATGCTGTGGCGTTTTTTTGTTTATAGCTAAAGCGTAGCCATTAATTACGCTTTAGCTTGAAGCAGGGCAGCTAGATTACGCTTCTTGGCGTGATAGCTTAACTTCTTCTTCCTTCTCGCCCGCTGCAGGGTCGTTGAAGCGAGACTCATCAAGAGCACCTTCAGACTTAGCAACGATGATAGATACGGCACTATCACCTGTGATGTTTACAGCGGTACGGATCATGTCTAGAAGACGGTCAACCCCCATGATTAGAGCGATACCTTCTAGCGGTAGGCCGACTTGGTTCAATACCATCGCTAGCATAACCAGACCAACACCAGGAACACCTGCAGTGCCTACAGACGCCAATGTCGCTGTTAGGATAACCATTAGGTAATCGCCCATAGTAAGGTCGATGTTGTATGCTTGTGCGATAAACGCAGTCGCAACACCTTGCATGATTGCAGTACCGTCCATGTTCACTGTAGCACCTAGTGGTACAGTGAATGAAGCAACTTTGTTGTCTACACCCATACGGTTCTTAGCCGTTTCCATTGTTACAGGAATCGTTGCGTTCGAAGATGCTGTTGAGAATGCAAACATGATTGCATCTTCCATCTTGCGTAGGAACGTAATAGGGCTAAGACCAGTGAATCCTTTAAGCATCGCGCTGTAAGTCACCAAACCGTGTAGTAGTAGAGTACCTGCAAGCACTAAGAAGTATTCTGCTAGGTTCCAAATTGCCCCCAAGCCTAAACCAGAGAACAGCTTAGCCATCAAGAAGAACACGCCGTAAGGAGCAAGGTTCATCAGTAGAGCGACAAGCTTCATGATGACTTCGTTTAGGTCTGCAAATACAGCAGCAATGCGCTCACCCGGTTTACCAGCAGCACTAATTGCGATACCGAATAACACAGCAAACACGATTACTTGTAGTGTCTTGCCCTCAGCCATCGCCTGAATAGGGTTGGTTGGGAACATGTCGATGATTACTTGGCCAAGAGAAGGGGCATCCGCTGATTTAAAAGAGCTCGCAGCAGTCAGATCCGCACCAGCACCAGGTTGGAACAGGTTTCCGATCGTCAATGCTAGAGTGATAGCAACGGCTGTAGTACCGATATAAAGTGCAAGCGTTTTGCCACCCATACGGCCAAGAGTTGATAAGTCTTTCAGGGAACTTGTACCGCACACTAGTGAAACGAAGACTAGAGGGACAACAAGCATTTTTAAACTGGCGACAAAAATTTGTCCACCTACTTCAAAGAGTCCGTTAACGATGTAGTTGTTAACAAATCCACTTTCTGCAAAAAGGGATTGAATGGCAAATCCCGTTAATATACCTACGACCATACCAAGAATTACTCGGCCAGTCAGAGACATAGGTTTTTTGGTATTCATTTAGAACACTCCTTATTATTTATAACTTTGATACCTTTTCAAAGTGAGCAGGAGATTAGCAGTCGGTTAATCAAATCGAAAAACAAAAAATGAGTTTGGAATTATAGATGTGATCAGAATCACTGATAATTGTGTAAATTAAACAAATTTAAATAAAATAATTCACTGTTAATTAACATTTATCGAGGCTTTTATACATAAAAATGCGAAATCAAAGCTAATAAATAAGAGAAGATAAAATTTTTATCGTTTTTTGATTGTTAGATTGAGTGAGCAAATAACGCTGTTTAGAAATTTTTAACGGTGGTGGCAGGGAGCCCGAACAAAAACACTTCTAAGTATCTGTATTGAATCAGGTTCTGTTACATCTAATGAATAACGCTTACCAAGACCTTTACAAAACTTTACGAATGCAAAGAATGTAAATTTAATGCAAATGGTAATAGTTATCACTTATATTCTCTCGCGAAAAGATTCAGTGGTACCGGTAACGGTTCAGCGAGCACATCAAATAAATAACCATAGTGCTCGTACAAAAAGAATAAAAGCGGAGTAAAGGACATGTTTTCAAAGAGCCCATTGGCTTTAGTGATCGGCGCAGTATTAGCTTCACCAGCAGTATTGGCAGAAACAGCAAAAACAGACGAGCACATGGTTGTTGAAGGTCGTGACTACGGTTACAAAGCCGACACGAATACAACAGCAATGCGCATGGAGGCGACTCAATTAGAGACTCCGGGGCAAGTTTCAGTAATCGATGAACAAATCATTGATGAGCAGCGTGCATCAACTCTAGGTGAAGTTCTAAAGAACGATGCATCTATTTCTGCGGGCTCAAAATCTACCAACCGTGAACGCTTCAACCTACGTGGTTTCGCGCTAGATAGTGGTTCAAGCTACCTACGTGACGGTGTTCAACATTGGTCTCATTACCGTCAACCTGTCGAGCTTTTAGAGCGTGTAGAAGTGTTGAAAGGACCTGCTGGCCTACTTTATGGTGAATCTACACCTGGTGGCTTAGTAAACATGGTTTCTAAAAAGCCGACTTACGAGACACAAGTGTCTGTTAGCCAAGATATTGGTTCAGATAACTACACTCGTACAGTTGCAGATGTGAGCGGCTCTTTAAACGAAGCTCAAACGTTGAGAGCGCGAGCTATCGTCTCTCAAGAAAATCAAGATTCCTACCGTACGCGCTTTGATGGTACAGACGTAGAAACTGACCGTTTTGTTGGTGGCTTATTTGTCGATTACGATATTAGTGATGATGTAATGCTATCTCTGCACTATGACCGTACTCAAGAGTTAGGTGATCTAGATAATGGCTCAGAGATTGACACTGCAACTGGTAAAGTGATTGATCCAAATACAGTAACTGATCAACGTTTTGCACAAACAGACAATGACGTAGCGAACTACGGTGCTGCTATTACAGCTAACCTAAATGAAACATGGTCAGTTAAAACTGGTATCAGCCGTCAGTTCTATGAGCGTCAACGTACTGAATCTGATAGCGGTGTAGATTCGCAAAAAGATAAAAATGGCAACATTACTGGCTACGGTTACAAAGTATCTGACCGTCACGATGAATGGACTTTCGATACTGCTTACGTAGATTTTACCGGTGACTTTGATGCGTTTGGCGTTAACCACCGAATGCTAATTGGTGCAAACGGTCTACATTACGACTACAAGCAGCTTTACTCTTCTGATTATGCATGTTCAAGCGCTACTGAAGCGGAAGCGGTAACAGCTTGTGGCAACGGTTTTGATATGCCTTCTGATATCAGCTATCACAATGATGATGCGCTATCTCACTCAGAAAGTAAGCATTATGGCTTCTACCTACAAGATTTAGTAACGTTCAATGAGCAATGGCAAGTTCTTGCAGGTGCACGTTTTGCGTACGACAAAACTATTAGCAGTAAAGGTACAGAAGAGAGCTTTAACAATGTTCTTCCTAAGCTAGGTGTAATTTACTCACCTGTATCGAATGGTTCGATCTACACAGTATATTCAGAAAGCTTTGAACCAGTTGGTGAAATTACTGACCAAGACGATGTTAACTTCGGTCAATCACAAGACGCTAAGAAAGGCACTTTGTATGAAGTTGGTACAAAGTGGGAATTGTTTGATGAGCGCCTATTTGTATCTGGTGCAGTGTTCCAAATTACTCAATCAAACATTCAAGTGACAGAAGACGTAGATCCTAACGCTAATAACGGCAAAGAGACACGTACTTCTCAAGTTGGAGAACAGGTTCACACCGGTGTTGAACTATCAGCAACTGGCTACCTAACTAATGCGTTGTCTCTAAGTGCATCTACTATGTTCCTAGACGCTGAATACAAAAACGATCCTGCATTAGAAGGTAAGACTCCGGCAGACGTGCCAGAGTTCACAGCAAGCATCTGGTCTACTTATGCATTTAACAACGGTACCGATGTAAACCTAGGTGTATACCACGTAGGTGAGCGTTACACAGAAAGCGCTAACACATTTAAGAAAGACGCATATACTCGTGTAGATATGGGCATTGCACATACTATCAAATATGACGAGAACTTAGATTTTGTTGCTCGCTTCAATGTAGAGAACTTATTCGATACAGATTACCTTGAAGGTGGTAGCACAAGCGGTGTAGTTGTGGGCGAAGGTCGTAACTACATGGCCACTTTACAGGTAAAATACTAATTTGTTAGTAGGGTACTATTCGTAGCCTAAATATGAAGGGGGAAGTTTCGGCTTTCCCCTTTCGTGATTCTGCTATTTAGTAAAAATATCCCTAGTAATGCGAGTGACTTTTAATGATAATGAGACTGCTTATCAATAAAATTCATTTGAACTTCTTCTATAGTAAATGACTACAATTATGAATCTTTTAAAAACTAGCCTAGCGCTTGCCATCAGTGTGGTAGCAACGTCTTCTATGGCCAATAGCTTGGATCAAGCTCAATCAATTCAAAACAAGACCAATAACGCATCTGCTTCGAGCCAAAAGGTTATTGATAAAAGCTCACAAGCAACTCTAATGCTGCAAGCTGAAATTGAGCGTCTTCAAGAAGAAGTCAAAAACTTAGAAATCTATCATGACCACCTTGCTGCTCTGGTTGAAAGCCAAAATCAAGAAGCTGAGAGCATTGAAGGGCAGATCGAAGAAATTAAATACACACGCCAAGGTGTCGTGCCTTTGATGTATCAAATGATCGATGGCCTGCAACAGCTGGTAGAAAAAGATGTGCCGATTAAGAAAGAGCAGCGTCTAGAGAGAGTGGAAAAGCTTCAAGCAATGATGACTCGTGCTGACGTAAGTGATGCTGAGAAATATCGTCGTATTCTAGAGGCGTACCAAATTGAGATGGATTACGGCATTAAGCTGGGTGCATACCAAGGTCGCGTAAAACTGGCGAGCGATAAAACGATTGAAGCAGACGTACTGCACTTAGGACGTATCTCTTTAGTTGCTCGTAACTTAAATGGCAGCCAATACTGGGCTTGGAATCAAACAGCAGCTCAATGGCAAGAAGTTGATTCTTCGATGAAGTCTGAGCTCGATAAAGCGTACGATATTGCTAGCCAACAAGCGGCTCCAAGCTTGATTACTTTACCTGTTTCTCTAACTGTTGCGGAGGTTAAGTAATGAACTTAAAGCCATTAGCAGCATTGCTTTGCATCACGTCTATTTCCTTTTCTGCTTTCTCTGCTTCTGATTCTACGGCTCAGTTAGTTAACAAAGCGAAGTCAGAAAATCGCACTCAAGCTTCTCACAATGTGGTCCGTGAAGCTGATTTTAAAAAGACTGAACAAGAACTGAAAGCAATCAAAGCGCAACTCGAAGCGAAACGTTCATCAGTTCAAAACGCAACAGACGTTCTTACTAAAACGTTTAGCGATAACGAAAATAAGTTGGCTCGTTTAGAAGAAAAGCTGCGCTTAGAAACAGGTAGCCTTGGTGAGCTATTTGGTGTGGTTCGTCAAAACGCGAAAGAACTGGGCGCAGAGCTTAGCTCAACAGTAAACAGTGTCGATCGCGCTGAGCATACAGCGACCGTTGAACAAATTATCGATGCGAAATCATTACCTTCAATGCCACAACTTTCTGGCTTGTGGATGAGTATGGTAGAGCAGATTCAAGCGAGCTCTGAGCTTAGCAAATCTCAAATTGCTTTCATTAATGGTGAAGGTAATACACAAAATGTTGATGCTTATCGCCTAGGCTCGATTGGCCTAGTGACAAATCAAGGTTACGTTAGCTGGAACACTCAGCGTAAAGACGCAATCGCATACCTTAAACAGCCAGAAAATGGTCCAACGCTAACATCACTTTCTTCACTGGCAAATGGTGAAGTAGCGAATGTTGTTGTCGATCCTTCACGTGGATTCATGTTGGAGCAGTTGGCGCTAACACCTAGCCTATCTGATCGCCTTCAAGCGGGTGGTGTAGTTGGTAAAGTGATTCTTGGTCTACTGGCTATTGGTTTAATTATCGCCTTGGTTCGTGGCGTCTCTCTATCGATTGCTCGTCAGAAAATTCGTGCGCAGCTTAAGAACCCTGAGCAAGCGGGTGACAACCCATTAGGTCGCGTTCTTGCCGTGTACAACAAAGAGCAAAACCAAACGGTTGAAGCGTTAGAGCTACGTCTATTAGAAGCGGTTGTTGATGAGCAAACTCATTTAGAGAAAGGTCTATCAATGCTTAAGCTATTGGCAGCGCTAGCACCAATGTTAGGTCTTCTTGGTACAGTAACGGGTATGATCGAAACGTTCCAGGTGATCACACAGTTTGGTAATGGCGACCCGAAAGTAATGGCAGGCGGTATTTCGATGGCGCTTGTAACAACCGTACTTGGTCTTGTTGCTGCAATGCCTCTTCTACTGGCACACAATATTCTTAGCACTCAAGCAGAAAACATTCGCAATATTCTTGAGAAGCAAGGTATTGGTCTTGTTGCTGAGCAGGCTGAAAAGACAACTGAATCGAGCGCTGTTGTGTCACCAGTTGGGACCGCTACGTAATGGATATTTTGTCGGGTTCTCTATTACCAGCGAGTTGGTTAACGAGTGACTGGCTGCTGTCTTTATCAAGCTTTATGGAGCAGGGCGGTTTCGTCCTGTGGTGGCTAGCGGCTGTTGTCCTAGTGTATTGGGTGCTTGTGGTAGAGCGCGTGTTATATCTCGCGTTCTACTTTCCTAAGCAACGCCAAGCTTGGATAGCAAAGTGGCATGAAAGAGAAGAACACGCCTCTTGGCATGCCAAGGCCATTCGTGAAGGTTGGTTAGGTCAGGCCAGTATCTTGCTTAACCAAAACTTGAATTTTATCAAGCTATTAGTGGCTATCTGTCCGATGTTGGGCTTGTTGGGTACCGTTACCGGTATGATCTCTGTTTTTGATGTCATGGCGACACAAGGCAGCAGTGATCCTAAATTGATGGCTTCAGGCATTTCGTTGGCAACACTGCCAACCATGGCAGGCATGGTAGCAGCCTTAGCGGGTATGTTCGTACACGCTAGATTAGCCAAAGTGTGCAACCGCTTAGAATTGAAATTAGAAAAATCTTTAAGGAGTCAACGATGAGACTCGGTCGACGTCATTCTAAAAACGAAGAGGCTCAAATAGACCTAACTTCGATGCTTGATATCGTATTTATCATGCTTATTTTCTTTATTGTGACCAGTTCATTTGTTCGTGAATCGGGGGTTGAGGTTAACCGCCCGCAAGCTTCTAACGTAGTAAGCCAAAAGGATGCGGGCATCTTTGTTGCGATTACTTCTGCTAACGATATCTTTATTGATAAACGTGTCGTTGATGTTGAACGCGTTCAAGCGATGATAGAACATTTATTACTAGAACAACCTGATGCTTCTTTGGTTATTCAAGCTGATGAACACGCATACAATGGTACTGTTGTAAAAGTGATGGATGCAGCTAAAGGTGCGGGTGTTAAAAACATTGCGCTTGCTGCTGATAAGCGATGATCTTGGAGGATCTTTATAAATGATTCGCCTACTTCTTGCTTTACCGCTAGCGGGGGCACTGGGCTTAGCACTGTTTTCTTTCATGGCTTGGATGGTCGACAATGGTCACCAACGTTCACCAGATGAGAGTGAGACGCTAAGTTTCAACATGGTGATGGTGGAACAGGAACAAGAAGTTCAAAGAAGACAACGTGCTGTCCCTGAAAAACCAGAAATGCCAGAGCCGCCACCGGAAGCGCAGACGTCTCAGTCACAAGCTGAAGTAACGCCTCTGAACTCGATGTCTTCATTACCTTCATTGGATTTGAATACATCAATTGATGGTTTAGCGATTAATGCACCAACATTTTCTGACTTTGGATCAAACCAACAGGCGATGCCACTGTATCGAGTTGAACCACGTTATCCAGCGAAAGCACTTAAACGTGGTGCTGAAGGCTTCGTTATCATGTCGTTTACGATTGATGAAACGGGGCGTCCTGTTGATATTAAAGTTACTGATGCAAATCCGCGTCGTATGTTTGAACGTGAAGCGATGAGAGCACTTAAAAACTGGAAGTACCAACCAAAAGTTGTCGATGGAAAAGCGATAGCTCAAGTTGGTCAGACAGTGAAACTAGAGTTTAAGTTGGCAAAATGATGAAACAGATATGGATATTAGTGGGCTTATTGTTATTGCCTTTCATAACGCAAGCACAAGAGCTGTCTCAATATACTGCTATTCGTGTTCAAAAAGCACATAACCTTGCTCAAGAAGAAAAGGTAAAGCAGGCGATAGATGTTCTGGCTAATTTAGAGTTATCTAAAGGCTACGACAAAGCTTATGTGGCTCGTATGTTGGGTGTTTTCTACTGGCAAGACGGTAAAACGGATGCCGCTATTAAGCAGCTGACGTACGCGGTCGACACTAACTTGCTTGTGGATGAGCAAGCATGGGTGACCAAACGCATGCTTGCTGATCTTCTGTTAAATGATCAGCAGTTCACAAATGCGCTTCCACATTACTATGAGCTAGTAAAAACGGCGCCAGAGACAGAAAAGAAAGATGTGCTTTGGATGCGAATTGCACAAGCGGAATACCAAATCGAAAACTGGTCAAAAGTACTGGTAGCCATCGGTAATCACGATAAGTTCAATTCTAAACCACAGCTATCGCCTCTATCGCTAAAACTGGGTGCACAGCTTCAGTTAAAGCAGTGGAAGCAATCTATTCCAACGTTGGAGAGTCTTATCGAACTTCAACCTGAGAAAGATAATTGGTGGCGTCAGCTTGTTGGTATTCAGCTACGGTTAGAGCGCAGTAAAGACGCCCTGAATACATTGGCGTTAGCAGATCTACACGGTGTTGAGTTGAAAAACTCGGACCGTAGACTTCTTGCGCAGTTGTACGCGAAACGAGGCATTCCTGAGCGCGCTGCTCAAGAGATCGCTAAGCTAGATGATGCGAACAGCGATGTTAAGCTTTTGGCTGAGCAAGCTACATACTGGCAGCTAGCGAAAGAGTGGGACAACGCGATTGATGTTTGGACATTAGCATCTAAAAAGGACAGTCAATACCATTGGAACGTGGCTCAGTTGCTTGTTCAACAAGGATACTACGACAGAGCGCTAGTTGTTTTAGATAAAGTGAAAGACAAAAACAAACAAGCCGATGTAGCATTAGCGAAAGTACGTTCATGGTACAAGCTCAAGAATCTGGACAACGCACTAGCTCAAGCGAAACGCGCTGATAACATTGAACCTTCCTCCGAAGCGAAAGGTTGGATTAAGTTTTTGACTCAACTAAGAACGGTCAGCGACAACGGAAATGCCTGATAGCTTATAACTAAAGAAAAATTAACAAAGGTGTCATTTGATTGTTCAAATGACACCTTTTTTGTTTTATAGGCTACGTGATAAGCAATAGAGCTAAAAAGTAGAGGGATGTATTATGGGCTGCACATCGTCCCGCTTGGTGAGCCACTTTCAATTACTCCACTCGCATTAACCACCCAGTTAATGGTGCAGTCTGTAAATGGGTTTTTAAACGCATGCAAGGTGTAACCACTGTCTTGTGCATTTTGGGTCTCAACCCAAGCATAGTTTCGGCACTCCCAAAAACTGATAGGACGTGAGCGTTCTGTTAGATATCGTTCCTGTACATCAGTTATGTTTGAGCCAATGTATTGTTGGATGTGTTCTTCCGTACTGGCTATCTGACTTGAACATGCTGCAGTTAGCGCAGCCAAAGCCAATATGATAATACGCATTACTTAATTCCTTTTAGCTTGATCGTTCCGTTCAAAAACGTCCTAAACTTTTATCCTTTAAAGCCACAGCAGCCATCAAAACATACATCACTCACTAGGTTGAAATATAAGAGCGAGGTTTCTGTCTTTGAGCAGACTGCGTGATTAATGCTGCTGTGTACACGTTAGCAAGAATATGCATCCAGTTCGATTATATCGTGTGTAATGTTATGTAAATTTCCCAGCGTGTCTCGGAAAACGTAAACAATGTAAATTGAATGCCAATACGAATGATTATCAACTAAATTGTCGCCATAAAATTTATAGGTAATGGTTTGTATGTCGTTAAAAAGTAGGGCAGTTCAGTCATGGGCTCGTCGACTTCATGTTTATATTTCTATGGCGCTCCTGTTCGTTGTTCTTTTTTTCTCAGTGACTGGTATCACCCTGAATCGACCTGATCTATTTGAATCAAGCCAGCCAAATATCCAACGCTCTACACTGACACTTCCTGCGAGCTTGTTCACCATTCAAGATGGTCGATTGAAAGCTGATCAAACGGCTTTCGAAACGTTTCTGTTTGAAGAAGCGAACTTGTATGGCGTTCCCTCAGGTTTAGACATTTACGCAGAGATCGAAGACGGTGAGCTGCTCCTTGGCGAAGTGTCTATGGACTTCAAAGGCCCTGGTTATAACGCTTCCGTTTTCGTTGACGTGACGTCTGAAATTGTCGAAGTCGAAACCACTAATTACGGTGTTATCGCACTGCTGAATGACCTTCATAAAGGGCGTAACAGTGGTGAGGTATGGAAGTGGTTTATCGATATCACGGCACTATTGATGATCTTCTTTGTGCTTACTGGCGTCTGCTTACTGTTACCTAAGAAAAAGACACTCAATACCTCCATCAAATGGACGGTTTTTGGGTCTGCAATCTCATTGGTTATCTATTTTGTCGCCGTGCCTTAATTATCAGATTCGTATTGAAGAGTGAATTTAGGGTTAAACGGATTTAAAAGGTTGTTAAACATGAAAAAAATGAACTGGAGTAAAGCGCTGCTTGCTTTATCTCTTTTCCCAAGCCTTGGTATGGCACAAGCGATCCCTGAATCGGCAAAGCTGGATGTGAGTTTTGAACTTCCAAAAATTGATACCTCAATGTATGCACGCCCTTATGTGGCGGTGTGGGTAGAGAACAGCGAAAGAAAGCCTGTCAAAACGGTCGAGCTTTGGGTTGGTAAAGACGAGTGGCTTAAAGACCTGCGTAGCTGGTGGAGAAAAGTTGGCCGTTACGATCGTGAATTGGTTGATGCGGTGACGTCTGCGACACGTCCTGCGGGTCAATACCGTTTTGTTTGGGATGGTAAGAGCGACAGCGGTGAAACGCTTGAACAAGGTGAGTATACGGTTCATATCGAAGTGGTTCGTGAACATGGTGGTCGTAACTACCTACGCCAAAAAGTATCTCTTACAGATTCAAACGCATCTTATGAATTAAAAGCAACAGAAGAGACGGGTGAAATCACCTTGAACTACATCGCTAAATAGTAAGTGCGAATAGTAACTAGTAAGTACGAACTAAAACCAAGCTGAACAGAATAGACAGTGGTCATCGTAGGCTCAGATAGAGCGACACGGCTAACAATTATAAATAATGGAATTGAACATGATGAAACAAACAAAAATTAAGGCGCTTGCACTAGCGGGTGTTATGGCATTTGGCTTAGCAGCAACGACAACAGCACAAGCTCACCCACGTTGGATCCTGCCATCTCACTTCACTGTATCTAAAGAAGGTGGTGATTGGCTAACGTTCGACGTAACTGCGTCTCACGGTACGTTTGTGTTTGATAAGCCTGCTGGTAGCGAAAATGCTCATGTCATCATGCCAGATGGCCGCAGTGAGCGCCCTAACTTTGTGATTCGTGGTAAGCGTCGTTCAATCTTCGACTTCTACTTCGAAGAAGAAGGTACGCACAAAGTGGCTATCAACAACTATCCGTCATACTACACACAGTACAAAGCGGGTCGTCGTGACACCGTGAAGTGGGTTAAAGCAAACAAAGCTGAGCGTGATTCAGTACTGCCAGAAAAGGCGCGTGACGTGGTAACACAAATCAGCTTCACACGTGCTGAAAGCTACATCACAGTAGGTAAGCCATCAGATTCAGTTTTTAAAATTGAAGGCAAGCTACTTGAAATGAAGCCTATTACACACCCTTCAGACATCATCGAAGGTGAACCAGTAACATTCCAGTTCTTCTACAACGGTGAAGTTCAGAAAGGTGTTACAGCGGAAATCACTCGTGAAGGCACACTTTACCGTAACCACCAAGAGCAGATTGACGTGGTGAGCGATGAGAATGGTGAAATCACGTTTATTCCAGACGTAGCGGGTCGTTACCTAATGAAGGCGAACTACAAAGGTGAGTTGATTGACAACCCACTGGCAGACAAAGCGAGTGCCAACGTTCACTTAACGTTCGAAGCTCTACTTCAATAATTTGTGATATTGGGGGCTAGCCTCCCGATTAAACAACCAAAAAACTTAAGGGCTCATTTGAGCCCTTTATCGCTCAGTTTATGGCTGAGAATTTGCACAGTGGCTAGGGTACAAACCATGACAATAAAAACAAAACTGAACGCTTTAATAACGCCTTGCTTAGCATTGGGACTTGGTTTCGCGGCATTACCTGCACAAGCACACTTCCCATTGATGAGTTGCTGGTTTGAAGGTAAAACCGTCGCTTGTGAAGCGGGTTACTCTGATGGCAGCAAGGCGATTGATTATGCGGTTGAGATGTACGACTACGAAGACAATTTGATTGCAAAAGAGATGACTGATAGGCGATCTATCGTTGAGTTCCCACATCCAGATACCGAGTTTTACCTGGTGTTCGATTCTGGCCACGAATTTCCTGTTGAAGTTGATGTCGTAGAGATCAGCGAAAAATGATGATTCAAAGCGTACGTGCCGATACTGGTGGTAGAGAGGGGAAATGGGTTGGATTGATCATTGTATTTATCCTTTGCTTTGCAACCGTCGCGATCCCATTTCATCAGGCGGAATCTCACGTGAATGCCGCACTTGATCATCAAGTTCTAGTAACGGATGTAGAACAAGAAAACTTGGCGATGCTGTCAGAGCTGCGTTTGGCTCATGAAGAAATTCGTGACTTGCGTCTGGACTCAGATGGCGAATGGCCAAGTGTTATGTCACTTAAAGATGAATGGGTTGCGCCATTTGTAGAAGACCAGAGTTGGAAGCGCAAAGGGTCTCATGCTTGGCTACTGGACGAGCGCGGTTACTATTTTTCCACACCAAATGAACTTGGCTTTGCGGATTCTTTTATTTTGAACGCGAACAGCGTTTCTCCTGAAATCTGGATTTTCTTTGGTGGTATAGCAAAGCAGCCTAGTGCTTTTGACGAGCACACACTTGAATCTGAAGGCTGGAAAATGGTTGTGAATGAATCAGAAGTTGAACAGCATCATGCAAGCGATGCTCACTAATAAATAAGAGATTTACTATGCGAATTATGACTCTGTTCATGTCGTTGTTAACGGTGTTCATGGCACCGAATGCATTAGCAAAAGAATACACAGTCGACAGTAACAAACTGACAATTGGTATCACACTTCAACCTTACTACAGCTACGTTAAAGCCGTAGTCGGCGACAAAGTGAATATTCTTCCTTTGGTTGACGCTGGTTTTAACCCACATAACTACCTACCACAACCGAACGACCTCAAGCGATTGAGCCAGATGGATGCAATCGTAGTAAACGGCATTGGTCACGATGACTTTGCGCTTAAAGTCATTGCAGCAGCGCAACGTGATGATTTGGTTGTGATCGAAGCAAACAAAGAAGTGCCTTTACTTCCGGCTCTTGGTCAATCTGTTGGTCAGGGTGCTGTTAACCCGCATACCTTCGTTGGGCTTTCGACAACCATTCAGAAGGTTTACACCATTGCCAGTGAAGTTTCTAAACTCGACCCAGACAACGCTGCGTTTTATCGTAAGAATGCGCGTAAGTACGCAAAGCAATTTCGTTTCATGAAGCGTGATGCGATGTTGTCATTAGGTGAGTTAGATACATCAGGCATGAAGGTTGCGACTACACACAACGCTTATGGTTACATTCTTCAAGAGTTTGGTGTTGATGTCGCGGCGGTAATCGAGCCAGCACACGGTGTTGAGCCAAGTGCTAGCCAACTTCAAGAGACGATCGAGAAGATCCGCGCGTCGGGTATTGATGTTCTGTTCTACGAGTTAAATATGCCAAACCGTTTTGTTGACACGATTGAAGCGGAAACAGGCGTTCAGCTTTATCGTTTCTCTCACATGACCCACGGCGAATATGAAGACGATAAAGTCGAAGTTGAGATGAAGAAGAACCTAGAAACGTTAATCGAAGCAATGAAATTTGCAGCGGCGAACCAAGCTAAAAGCGGGAACGCATAATGCTAGGTCCATCAATCTCAATCAATAAACTGGGTCTACAGTACGATAATAATGTGATTCTTGATGATATCTCGCTAGAACTTAAAGCGGGCGAGTGTCATGTGATCATGGGACCAAACGGTGGCGGCAAAACTTCTTTGCTGAGATCTGTACTTGGACTGACGCCCTTCTCTGGAGTGATCAACATTCATTGGCCAGAAAAGCCAAGTATTGGTTATGTGCCTCAAAAAGCGACATTCGAGTCGAGCTTACCTTTGACGGTCATGGACTTTGTTCTGCTAAATCAGACGCGAATCCCTCTGTTTTGGCGTCGTAAATCAAAGCAGTTAGATCTTGCTCTCGCGCAGTTAGATCGCGTTGGTATGGCGACTCGTAGCGACCGCCGTATGGGACAGCTGTCCGGTGGTGAGCAGCAACGTGTTTTGTTTGCTCAAGCGTTATTGGATAACCCGAGTTTACTGGTATTGGATGAACCTACGACGGGCATGGACGAGCAGGGCGTTCGCTATTTGGAATCGCTGATTCGTGAATGTGTTGACGAAGGCCGAACGATTCTAGCGGTTCACCACGATGTTACTGCGGTACGTCGACTTGAAGCGAACGTACATGTCGTTAATCGATTCTTAGTAGATAGTGGCCCGCATGAGCAAGTACTGCATCCAACGAAGATCGAAAGCCTATTCCAGCACTATAGTAGCGGCACAGTAATGACTGAATCGAAGGAGGTTGCGTAATGGATTGGCTACGACAACTTGCCATTAGTGGTGTGGAAGCGGGTTTCTTATCTGAAAGCTTCATGTATGCCTTCATGGTAAATGCTTTGGTTGCAGCCTTATTGCTTGGCCCTCTTTTAGGTGGTCTTGGTACTTTGGTGATTGCAAAGCGTCTAGCTTTCTTTTCTGAAGCAGTTGGACACGCGGCGTTAACCGGTATCGCAATCGGTGTTCTGCTTGGCGAGCCACCAGAAAATCCGATCATTGGGCTGTTTAGCTTCTGTATGATCTTCGCTTTGCTTCTGCACTTTGTAAGAAACCGAACCAACGTGCCATACGATACCTTGGTTGGTGTGTTCCTTGCGCTGGCGTTGGCAGTGGGTGCAGCGTTACTGATGTACGTGGCTCGTAAGATCAATATTCACATGCTTGAGAACGTACTGTTTGGTTCGATTCTTACGGTAACGGATCAGGACTTAGCGATTCTCGCAGGCAGTTGCGCGATCATCATTTTACTTTTGATACCGACATTCAACCGTATCCTACTTACCTGTATTAGCCCTGATATTGCGAAGGTTCGCGGTTACAACACCAGTTTCTACGACTACCTGTTTGTCATGATGATCACGTTAGTCACGATTGCTGCCGTGAAGATCGTAGGTGCAGTTCTAGTGGGTGCGTTATTGCTGATTCCAGGTGCGACAGCTCGACTACTAACTAAACGCATGGGTAGCTTTGTGTTGTTATCAGCTCTGCTTGCGACCATTGCTTGTCTGGTTGGTACGGTGTTACCAATGGAACTTAAATTGCCAGTTCCGTCAGGTGCTTCAATCATCATTGTTTCTGCAACGTTTTTCCTTGCAGCAACGCTATACCGAATTGTAAGAAAGGCGTAATCATGACTTGTTTAATGAATCGTATCTCGAGCTCAGTAAAAACAACTGCTCAAGTCAGTGTGCTTGGTAGTGTGTTAATGGCTGGCTCAGTGGTGTCACTTAAAGCGAATGCGGAAGATATTCTAACGAGTATACCTGTGACTTATGCATTAGCGACAGAGCTAACTAAAGGCACTGACATCACGACCGAATATCTGCCACCAAAACGCTATGGTATTGATCGTCTGCCGAATTGGTTTGGTACCAAGGGGGCAACTAAAGTGCTTAAGTCTGGCGAAAAGGCGACCGTTGCTCTGACACTGTCATCAATCTGGCAAGCAGACCCTACATTTGTATACGCAAGACAAGGCAATATTCGCTTGGTTGAGGTCGATGCGGCTCAAGCGATTACGCCGCGAGCACAAGGTGTTGCAGCACTTACGTTGTCGAATGGCGAAGTGTCTAAGTATGCTTGGTTAAACCCAACCAACTTAACGCGCATGGCTGCGATTGTGGCTGATGACTTTAAGTTATTGTGGCCAGAGCAGGCTGAGGCTATTGATAGTAATCTGCAGCGCGTGATGTTGGATGTTCGTGAACTGATCAACAAGCAACAAGCAATATTGCTTGATAACGAAGTGGACTCAGTACTCTTGCTTTCGGAAAGCTTGGAGGATTTTGCGTCTGGTAGCCAACTGTATGTTGAAGACCGCATGTTTAAAGCAGAGCTTGAATGGACAGAGCAGGACAGAGAGAAACTTAAAGCGATGTTTTCGGAAGATGATGCACTATGGCTTGTTACAGCGAAAAAGCCGAGCAACTTGATTAAATCTCTAGTACCTAATGAGCGTATTCTAGTGGTGGACTCAGTCGATCGTTGGGGCAGAGCAGGAATCAATGTTCAAGCACCATTCTCTCGTTGGGAAATAAAGCTATTCAAAGGCTAATCAACGAGATTCAATATATCATGATCAAAAAAGCAGCCTAAATAGAGGCTGCTTTTTTTGTACTTACCTTTTAGCAAAAAGCCAGGTAAGAATGCACAGTGAGCGCTTAACCTTACTCTGCAGCTTTAGTTTCTTCAGCTTCAACAGTTGCTTCGACAGCACCTTCCGCTTGCGCTGCTTGAGCCTGTTCTTCTGCTTCCATTTTTGCGCGTTCAGCTTTAGAAATGTAGCGAGGCTTATTACTTGTATGCAGTTTAGAATTCGCTTTTTTCTGCTTCTTTTTTAGAATTTGATTAATTTTTTTCTTACGGTTCATTACTGCATAGCCTTGTATTTAGTTTAGGCGGTGGAGGATAATCATTTTAGCTCTAGAACTCAATATTTACATGGTATTCAGCAAGGAAATATCGTCATGCAGGCAGTCGAAACCGCTCGTTTAAGATTAAGAATGATCACAACTGAAGATGCGGAATTTATCCAAAGGTTGTATAGCTCAGAAGATTTCTTGCGTTATATCGGAGACAAAGAAATAACCAACACGGCAAAAGCTGAAGAGTATATCGAGAACAACATCCTTAAGATGTATCAAGAGAAGGGTGTCTGTTTGTTGATGGTAGAAGTGAAAGCAACCTCAACGCCAATTGGAGTATGCGGATTAATTAAGAGGGATAGTTTAGAGTCGCATGATGTTGGCTACGGTTTTGATCCGGAGTTTTACGGTCAAGGTTATGCCCAAGAAGCGGGGGAAGCGATAATTGAACAAGCTAAGCAGAATGCTGATATCGATCATTTAGTTGCTATCACTACCTCTGATAACATTCGAAGCATCGCACTACTGACTAAACTTGGCTTTGCGTTCGAGCGGGTTGAAGACGTGATAAGTGAAAGCGTAAATCTCAACCTGTATAGCCTATCTTTGGGTAATTAATCATGTTCCAACATAACAATATTCTACAAGGCGAACTTGCGACGGAGTACAAAACCGTTATCGCGATGGTGCACATATACTGCAAAGATCACCACGGTGAAACTCGTCAGAATAACGCGTTATGTGAAGAGTGTTTGCAGCTGTTACGTTACGCAGAAACACGGCTTGATAGATGCCCTTATGGCGAAGCAAAACCAACCTGCAACAAGTGTCCGATTCATTGCTATAAACCTGACCCGAAAGAGCAGATGCGTTTGGTCATGCGCTATGCAGGGCCACGAATGTTGCTCAAGCATCCAATTTTAGCAATTCGACATTTGATTCATGAGAAACGGAAAGTGCCAGAAAAGCCGTTACCGAACGTATCTAATCGTCATATCCGAATGAATAAGAAGTAGCGGGTAAGCTAGAGACTATTCTTCCAGAAACAAAAAAGGTCTGATTTTTCAGACCTTTTTTTTGAGCGGCATCTTGTTTAGATAGTTAATTACTTTAAAAGTTTAAGCTGCTTGTGGTTCTTCATAAGTAACCGTCAGGTTGTTGATCCAACGGCGACTCAAATAACGGTGTGAACAAATAGCTAGCTTCACCACTTCTTCAACTAACATCAGGCCATAGATGTACTTGAAGTCCCATCCCGCGACAAATGCGCCGTAAACACAAACTGGAATGCCGACCATCCACATCGCGATGAAGTCCATGCGAAGACAGAACGCATTGTCACCACCAGCGCGAATGATGCCGTTAATAATCACCATGTTGAGCATACGAATTACGACCGCAAAGCACATGATCATCATCGCTGGTGAAGCGAGTGGGTATAAAGCGTCTGTGGTGAGGTTTAGCCAAGATAGAACATGCTCTTTCCCCATGAATAGCATCAACCCGACAACAGCACCAAAACCGACAACGGCTTTGATGAAGGTGAGTCCCATACTCATTGCATCATCGAATTCATCGCGACCCAGTGAGTGGCCAAGTAACACTGAACAGGCAACAGAAATGCCAAAGAACACCGAGTAACATAACGACTCAAACGGAGCGAGCATAGAGAATACCGCAAGCTCTGTCGTGCCCATGTGACCAAAGATCATCTGGTAAGCCATGGTACCCATTGCCCATAAAACAGCATTCATGGTCAGTGGCAGGGCAATACGACGGTAAGACAACCAAAGCGACGGACGATGTGGCGAGCTCGGTGTCGTTAATAGCCAGTGGTTGCGCATACGCATGTAGCCGTACATCAAACCCACTTGAATTAGTCGCGCTAGAGTCGTTGCTAATGCTGCTCCTGCAACACCCATCGCTGGAATTTCGAAAGCACCCTGTATAAGGATGAAGTTAAGTACGATATTGAGTGCAATCGTCACGGCACCAAGTAGAAGTGGGGTGACGGTGTCACCTGATGAGCGCATGCTTGCTTCAATCACAACCACAATATGAGTCAGAAGCAGAACAGGGAAGCCATACCAAAGGTAAGTCGCACCAAGCTCAATCACGGTTTGATCGCTGGTTTGCAACATCATCAAAAACTGTGAACCAAGAGTGATGATTGCCGTTACAGGCAGCAGAACTTTTAAGCCAAATACCATTGCGATAGAAGACACGGTTCGTGCGCTTTTGCGGTCATTTTTCCCCCAATATTGCGCTACCAATGTCCCGTTTGCTGAGGCCAACCCTGCCATAATCATAATAGCGACGAAGTGCCACTTTGATGCAATTCCCACAGCCGCTGCTGCTTCCATACCAAAATCGCTGACCATTAACACGTCAGCAAGGGCTAAAATAGCAACCAAAGCACTTTGCAAAGCAACAGGCAAACCAAGTTTGATGATGCGAGGTAATATGCTCTCTGGCTTGTTATTCATAGATGAGTTAGGGTTGATGTTAGTTGTCATAAGCTCTCCGATTTATGGCAGAACTATAGTGATTTGAGTGAAGTAACAACATGTTTAAAAAACAACAAAACCTGTGCGAATCCGTCATTGGTAATATGAAGCCAAAATCAACGTGGAAAGATGACGTGTTTCTTGCAGAACAATGTAAAGAACGTTTTTTGACCGTTGAAGATATCCCAGAGATGAGAAGCTGCGGTGTTTACATGGGGGGAATGGCAAAGCTGTATGATGCGTACTGGGTTGAACGCGAGTCGGTGGATGTTCATACTTTGATTTTTACTCAAGAAGGCGGCGGAATATTAACAACCGCGACCTCAGTACAAGCTATTACGCCTTATACGCTTGTGGTTCTTCCTGCTGAAACGCCATTTCGATTTGAACTTGATCCTCAATACAACTATTGGAAAATGGCGTGGATGCTGACGCCAGATACGCCACAGTGGCAACACATCGCGAGTTTGGGGCAGAGCATTGTGCCTTTTGGAGAGTGTGAGCAAATCTGGTCGCTGATGAATTTGGTTCATTTTGAAATTGGAGGCAGAGCGAGTTATCGAAAATTATTGATGAGTGAAATCATCCGTACGTTGACTGGGTTTGAACCTAAGTCGACCAGTACGACAGCGCGTGTTCAGGCGTTATACAATGAAATTGAAAGTAGTCTGCATTTACCTTGGACGGTTGCAGGGATGGCGGAGCGAGTGTTTATTAGTGAAGAGCAATTAAACCGAGTGACGAAGTCGCTATTCAATGTGTCTCCACGAAGCAAATTGATTCAGTTGAGAATGGATAAAGCTACCAGTTTGCTAAAGCAACAAGATTGGTCAGTATCTATGATTGCTAATCGTCTCGGTTATAAAGACCCTTATAATTTTTCTCACCGTTTTAAGAAACATTTTGGCTTATCACCTAGTCAATATCGTAAGAATTATCGGCTCACAAGCTAACTATTTGATCTGAAAAATAAAGTAAAATGTAGGTTGGTATGAAGGGCCAATTTAGGTTTGAACCCGCCTTAAAATATGATATAAAACAGTGTTCATTTGTGATGTCTTATAACCAAGAAATGCAGTAGATCTACTGTATTTTTCAAGATTGGTGTTATGTAGTTTTCCCTTACTTTTATGACCATACCTAGCTAAATAGATATGGTTGATCCACAAAATAAGAGGTAAGTAATGCCACATGATGTAACGGATATGCCGGATTTCACTACTGAACAAAAAATCGTTGTGAACAGTAGGGAAGTGAATACTAAAACCAAACTGGTTAGAAAGGAAGACAATGGTTCAATTGTAGGCACCTTGTCTGAACCTCATCGTAAGGTACTTTTTTATCTTTATCAGAACAAAGGCGTAGTTGTTAGCAAGAATATTCTTAAGCGTGTTGGGTGGCCTGGGAAATCGGTAACATCCGCGTCAGTGCTGGTTGCAATCTATGAAATCCGCCGAATGATAGACTGTAAATGTCTATACACTATACCAAATGAAGGCTATTTGTTAGAGCCTAGACCCTGCTGTTGATATTCTGTTCATATTCTTATAATAAAATTTTAATCTCTTTACCGTATACGCTCCTTTCATTATCTTCGAATTCAAGCGTCCATTTATAAGTGACGTTATTAAACACATCTCTTAATAAAGTTGTGTCGTTGGTTGCTCTGTTAGGGAATATAATATGAATACGGACTCTTCCCCTGTCATTGAGGGTATACGTGAAGAACAAAACGAGGTCTTGGAAGTTAACGGTAAGGTTATTGAGCTAAATACCAAGCTCATACGCAATTTGGAAAATGGTTATATCGTAGGAACGATGCCATTGGCTTATAGAAAGATGATTCTTGCTATGAATCGTCATCGTGGACAACTATTCAGTGTGCCGCAGCTAAAAAAAATCGGTTGGGAAGGTGAGAAGGTCACTAACTCTTCAGTGATTGTCGCTATTTCAGAGATACGTTCTATTCTTGGTGATGGCTTGATCCTAACGATCACTGGCGAAGGCTATGTGTTCCAACCCTAGTGTAATCTTCTAAATATTGTGTACAAAAAAGGGCGCTTCATTTGGACGTATTGTCTTTAGTGAAGAGCCCCTAAGTGTATCGCTCAAAGGTAAGATAACGACTTATTCGCCCGCAATTTGTAGATGAGAGCGTTTAAGGCTCGCAATCAACATGTAAATCGTCGTCGCTAGTAACGATGCAAACAGGTAAGTGAACAACCCTGCTTGTGAATCCATGAAGCTATCTGCCACGATCGGACCTGCAACAGAGCCAATGCTGTAGCAAAGCAGCATGATTTGAGTCACTGATACCAAGTAGCTTGGATCCAAGTTACGACAGCCCAAGTTAATAGCAATTGGGTAAAGCGCGAACGTTGCCATGCCTAGTACGAATAGGCTCATACCTAACACGTAGAAATCATGATTGATGGTTAACACGCCAATACTTGCTACGCCAAGTAGGCAGAACAGAGCCATTAGTAACACTTGACCTACATGGTGAGATAACCAAGTCACCATTGGTTGTACAGCCATACCACCCATAATAACCAACGCCATTAAACCGCCAATGTCTTCGTGCGCAATATTACGTTGTTCTAGCTCGACAGGCATTAAACCGTAAATAGCACCCAGTGTAAGACCTGATACGATGCAGCCGATTAACGCACTGTGGCTCAACTTGCTGATCTGTTTTAGAGATAAAGACTGAGCATCATGGATCTGTGGTGGTGTCGCTTGTCCGTACATTAATACAATGATCGCGCCAAATAGCAAAGTGAACATTGCAATAAAAGGTACACCGCCAGTAATACCTAGGTAACCAATACCTAACTGACCAACTGCAGAACCGCCGTACAGTGAACACATGTAAATCGCTAAGCGTTTTGCACGTTGTGATTCGTCACCGCTCATTAGCCATGATTCAACAATGACGAAAATACCCGCAACCGACACACCCGCAACAAAGCGCGCAATTAGCCACACTGCTTGGTGTGGGATCAATGGCAACACAAGGATCGTTGCGATAAACACGGTCAGTGCCATTACAAACGCGTCTTTGTGGCCGATACGTGCAATCGCACGCTCAATCAATAACGTACCCGCTAAAAGGCCTGCATAAAAGGCACTCGCCAACCAACTCGATAGATTACTGTCTAGGCCGTATTCAGATAGCATTAATGGCAATGAGCTCATTAGGTAGCCTGAAGCGATCGCGTAGAAAGACAGTGCAATAACTGGAACGGTTATGCGAGTTGTTGGTTGGATGTTGTCCAATGCAGGAGCCCCCGAAAGTGTGAGAAACGATGAATTTTCCGCGACTATGGGGGAGAAACTGAATTGGGTAAAACGAATAAAAATGGTCGTTAAGACAAAAGAAATTTATCGACTAACAAAACTAAAATACCGTTGCGATATATAGGGCGTGTTGATCTTTCGAGCTGATTTTTGCAGCGAGTTGCTGGGTATTTATACAAGGCAGAGGCGTCGATGTGTAGCTAGCCTACATGAGAAGCCGATAACGTAGTAGAAATGACCAGCAAACGCTGCCCGAAGGGTTCGGCTAAAAGCGTTTTACTCTTTGTTGAGTGAGATTTGCTTAGAATGGCTAGGCTACTTCTCCCTCGCCGCGATTAAAACGCTTTTATCTCGAACAAAATTTAACCACGAAAGGTCAACACGCCCTAATCATTTCACGAGATTTTATGTGGTCAAAAATCCGTTAAACCCTTGTTCATTGGCTATTTAATTAAGAGGGTGAAAACAAATTTATTTGTAGCGTTGAAATTAAATTTTAAGTGCAGTTTACGATAAGAGTGCGTCTTTTCGGTATTGACGTGGTGAGCTTCCACTCCATTTACGAAATGCGTGACGGAAGTTGGCACTGTCAGAAAAACCAACACGTTCAGAAATCTCTTCAATGCTCATTTTTGTCGACGATAGATAGTGTCGAGAAAGATGGAAACGAACGTGATCGAGTATTTTCTGGTAACTTGTATCGGCCGCTTTAAGATGGCGACGCAAAGTGCGAGAAGACATGCCCAACTCTGAGGAGATCGACTCTATCGATGGATAACATCCTGGCCTCTCAAGCAGCATTTGAGAGACTTTCTCTTTCAGGCTGGTGGATGCACTCACTTTTGCCAACATGTCATCACACGACTTGAGACACATTTGTAATGTAATGGTATTAGCGGTGGGCAGAGGAGAGTACAAGCTGGTCGCATCAAATTGCCATTCAAGGCGGTCGCTATTAAATTCAACAGGACAACGGAAAACCTCTGTATAAAGGTCACCGTACTCTGGCTTAGGATAAGGGAAACGGATCACTTGTGATGGAAAGGGCTGTTGCAGCACTTCTTCACACAGGCTTTGGATCGCCGCAAACCAATACTCGCAACAAAATGGCAGCACAGAGTCTAAGTCGATCAGTTGTTCTGCGCGAAAGTACCCAACGTTATCCTCTACAGACATGGTCTTTCTCAGTACAGGGCCAGCAAGTTGCAAATATTTAAACCCGATCAGTAAAGCATCTAACAGCGTTTCGCTACTGAACACCGCATATCCCAACACTCCAAAGTCGCTAAATCGGGCCTGCTGACCAACTCGTAAACCTAATCCGCCTTCATCCGTGTTCGCTAGTGCGTTACTGAACACCGCCAACTTTTGCGCCAAAGTAATGTGAGTATCTGGCGTATTGAGCTGAAGATCATCAATATTACTGCCTTCCAACAACGCTTCGATACTGAGAGCCGGTGACATGTAACGATGCAGTAGCTGAAGGTCAAGAATACCGAATGCTTGCATATCGGGTTCATAGACTGCGGTGTATTCCATAGAATTCCTCTTGTTGAAGTTTGTCATCTTAACCGAACTCTTAACATTTTCGCCTCTCGTTTGTTCTCACTTCCCTAAGTTAATTCAAAATTTTTATTCGTCAGTTCAAAGTTTTACTTGGCCTGTTAGAGCTGTGTCCGAATATCACCGGTTTTTGTCTTTTTGAAACCTGTTCGGGATGTTATCAAAATGTTGTAATTTCACAAGTTGCACATTGGTTCGTTTCCAACATTTTGCTCAATAATCACTTTTATTAACGTGACGCTCCAATATGCGACTCCCGTAGCAACAAAGACAAAACTCATTACAACGATTAAACGTCTAAGGCGAATGTGACCGCTGGGTCCAGCCAAACAAGGAGATCATGGATGCACAATCTTGCTGTTAACTTAGAACGTAGCGCTTCACTCTTTCCAACCAAAGCCGCCCTACGTATGGGGGCGGATGAAGTCAGCTTTGCTCAGTTGGAACAACTTGCAGGGAAGGTCGCTGCAAATCTAAAGCGACTTGGATTAAATAAAGGGGATAAGGTTGCACTGTCTTGTCCCAATGTGACTTATTTCCCCATCGCATATTACGGCATTTTGAAAGCTGGCTGCGTTGTCGTCCCTTTAAACGTGTTGTTTAAGGCGAGAGAAATTGCTTATCACTTGAATGACTCCGACGCGAAGGCCTACCTTTGTTTTGAGGGAACTGATGATCTTCCTATTGGGCGTTACGGACTACAAGGGTTTGCACAAGCAAACAAATGTGAGCATTTTGTCTCTATGCCGACCCCGTCAGGCAGTGATGCATGTTCTGAAGAAACCGCTGAAAAGAAGGAAGCCATAACCGATTGGTTGAAACAGCCTATAGAAACCTTTGAATCTATAGCCTGCCATGGAGATGATACAGCGGTTATTCTGTATACCTCAGGTACTACTGGCCAGCCAAAAGGGGCTGAGTTGTCTCACACCAACATGCAAACCAATGCAATGTCCTCGCAGTATCTGATGAGATTGGAATACAGTGATACAACAATGGCAACACTTCCTCTATTCCATAGTTTTGGTCAAACCGTAATGATGAACGCGAGTGTGTTGACGGGTTCAACTATGGTTTTGATTCCACGCTTCGAGCCATCATTGGTGATTGAACAGATCATTAGCCACAAAGTAAGCGTGTTTGCTGGCGTTCCTACCATGTATATCGCACTGCTCAGAGCGGGAGAGGAATCGTTAGAGCGTTCTGAGCAGGTTAAGCATAGCTTGAGACTAGGCGTGTCTGGAGGGGCATCTATGCCACTTGAGGTGATTCGTCAGTTTGAGTCTCGCTTTGAGCTGCCAGTATTGGAAGGGTACGGGCTATCTGAAACAGCGCCAGTCGCGACCTTTAATCACATTGATGGTGATCGACTATCTGGCAGTGTCGGCCAACCCCTGTGTGGACATCTTATCAAAATTACTGATGTACAAGGCAACTCGGTCGCAATGGGAGAGTTGGGTGAAGTGTGCATTAAGAGCCCAAGTGTAATGAAAGGTTACTATCAACGACCAGAAGCAACCTCAGAGGCGATCAGAGATGGTTGGTTTTTAACGGGTGATATCGGGCGTGTGGATGAGCACGGCAACTTGTTCATTGTTGACCGTGTGAAGGACATGATTATCCGTGGTGGTTACAACGTTTACCCGAGAGAGATCGAAGAAGTGTTGATGTGTCACCCGGATGTCGAGATGGTGGCTGTGGTTGGCGAACATCATGATCAGTTGGGGGAAGAGATTCATGCGCATGTGGTACTTCACGAACATACACAATGTGACAGCAAAGCGTTAATGGCATGGTGTCGAGAGCAACTGGCCGATTACAAATACCCTCGTAAAGTATTTATTCGTAGCGCGCTACCAATGACGGCAACAGGAAAAATCTTAAAGCGAGAGCTACATCCTTTAGAAGTTGCGGAGGCAATCAATGGATAACTATGACTTTATTATTGTAGGCGGCGGCTCAGCTGGGTGCGTGATGGCTTCTCGATTGTCAGAAGACCCAAATACGACTGTTTGTTTGCTCGAGGCTGGTGGCAAAGACACGAGCCCCTTTATTCATACTCCAGTTGGCGTTGTGGCGATGATGCCGACCAAACTCAATAATTGGGCTTTTGAGACGGTTGAGCAGCCGGGCTTAAATGGGCGTAAAGGTTATCAGCCAAGAGGTAAGACGCTAGGCGGGTCGAGTTCTATTAACGCCATGATGTACGCGCGTGGCCATCGTTATGACTATGACACTTGGGAAAGTTTAGGTAATGCAGGATGGGGTTACGAGTCATGCCTGCCTTACTTTAAGAAAGCTGAAAACAACGAAGTGCACAAAGATGAGTATCATGGTCAAGGCGGGCCTTTAAATGTGGCAAACCTTAGGTCACCGAGCCCAATGTTGGAGCGCTACTTATCGGCGTGTGAATCGATCGGTGTACCGCGAAATGAAGACATCAACGGAGCCGCTCAGTTTGGTGCCATGCCGACTCAGGTAACTCAGTTAAATGGTGAACGATGCAGTGCTGCCAAGGCTTATTTGACGCCAAACCTATCGCGTTCCAATTTAACTGTCGTAACTAAAGCGACGACTCATAAAGTCTTGTTTGAAGGTAAGAAAGCGGTTGGAGTTGAATACGGTTCTAACGGGAATCGCTACCAGATTCGATGTAACAAGGAAGTCATTTTATCTGCAGGCGCTTTTGGAACTCCTCAACTGTTGTTGCTGTCAGGCGTGGGTGCTAAAGATGAGCTGGCGGAACACAGTATCGAGCAAGTCCATGAGCTGCCAGGAGTGGGTAAAAACCTGCAAGATCATATTGATTTGGTGCACTCTTATAAGTGCAGCGAAAAGCGAGAAACCTTCGGTATTTCGTTGCAAATGGCCGCTGAAATGACTAAAGCATTACCTTTGTGGCATAAAGAGCGCCGTGGGAAAATGAGCAGCAACTTTGCGGAAGGCATTGGCTTTCTTTGTTCTGATGATCATATCGCAGTGCCGGATTTGGAGTTTGTATTTGTCGTTGCTGTAGTGGATGACCACGCGAGAAAAATCCATACT
Source organism: Vibrio sp. Isolate22 (assembly GCF_022398115.1). NCBI lineage: Bacteria > Pseudomonadati > Pseudomonadota > Gammaproteobacteria > Vibrionales > Vibrionaceae > Vibrio > Vibrio sp. Isolate22. The sequence continues at coordinate 40,566 of NZ_JAKEUW010000050.1, forward strand.
AGTCATGGCTTTACCTCACATGTCACCTTGCTGAGGCCAAAAAGCCATGGCACCGTGACACTCAATAGCTCTGATCCTTACGATCCACCAAAGATCGACCCAGCGTTTTTCAGTCACTCGGATGACATGGAAATCATGATTAAAGGGTGGAAGAAGCAATATCAGATGCTAGAAAGCGAAGCGTTCGATGATATTCGTGGCGACGCTTTTTATCCGGTCGATGCCAATGATGACAAGGCGATTGAACAAGATATCCGTAATCGTTCCGATACCCAGTACCACCCTGTAGGAACCTGTAAAATGGGCACTGCCGATGATGTACTGGCAGTAGTGGACAAAGATTTGAAAGTTCACGGGATGGAGAGTTTACGAGTCATTGATGCTTCGATTATGCCGACACTCGTGGGAGCGAATACCAACGCGCCAACTATCATGATCGCAGAGAAGATTGCTGACCAGATCAAAGAGCAATATGGTTTGAGTGAACAAAGCGACTTGAATCAGAAGAGTGATTTGAACAAGCATGAAGCAGGCGAGAAAGCAGAACACGAATTAAGTGTTTAGAAGACAATACGATAAATTGTTGTCTGAATATAGGTTATGAAGCCTTATTTATTAAGGGCTCATAACCTATTTTTGTTTTCAGCCCTAAACCACCTACTTCAGTAGGTGGTTATCATTCAGTTTGGCTTTGCCTGTAGTTCTACCCATGTTAAATGCTCCCTTGATTTTTAGCGAAGTCAAAGAGGACAAATAACATGAGCAGATATAATCAAGCTTCCCACGTATTTTGGAGATGTCAATATCACATAGTGTGGACACCAAAGTATCGATTTAGGATTTTGAAAAACAATGTAGGTAAAGAAGTTTATCGA
>NZ_JAKEUW010000051.1:0-41299 GCF_022398115.1 Vibrio sp. Isolate22
GATACTCATGGATAGCCTCGGCTTCAAGACCGCAAAGGCATTTAGCCTCAGAGTTAGGTTTAAGAGTCAGTGTAATAAGTGATGCTGTCTGGTGAGACTTTACTATTTTAAAGCCTTCCCAGAATGAAGATAGGAAAGTATGATTCGGCATGAAAACGGTAGTTTGTGTATGATTTTTGTTTGGCGACTAAACCATATCACTTACTACCGTTTTTGTTTTTAGTTCCCGCTAATCCGCGATGAACCTTTAAAAAGGTCATTATGAAACGAGCGAAGAAATTCACTTTTTCTCCAAGTTGGAAGTTATTACTCAGTGATATGGGCATTGATCCACTCGCAGTACTTAAACATGCAAAACTACCTGACGATCTGTTTAGTAGGCAGCATTTCACCTTGACCCCAAATGAATATTACCGACTCTGGGAGGGTATTGAGGCTGCATCTGGTGAAAAAGAAGCACCGCTGTTACTGGCGAAACACATGACAGTGGAAGCGTTTGATCCACCAATTTTTGCTAGCATTTGTAGTCCAAATTTGAATACCGCACTACAACGCCTTAGCCAGTACAAACCTCTTATTGGCCCAATGATGTCGGACGTCGACGTTAATTCAAAGCACACGAGTATCACCGTCAACTGTTATGGATACGATGCGGAAATCCCCAAATACCTTGGTGTCTCTGAGTTAATATTCTTTACCCAACTAGCACGATTAGCAACCAGAGAAAACATCAAACCCATTGCCATTGAATTGCCACTGCTGCCTAACAACCTAGAAGATTATAAAGCGTATTTTGGTTGCGAGCTTACACACAGTGAACGGATAAAAATTACCTTTAGTGCTAAAGACGCTGCTTTGCCCTTCTTAACCGAGAATGTCTCTATGTGGGCGTTCTTCGAAGAGTCCCTAAATAAAAAGCTGGTTGATTTGGATTTAGAAGCTTCGACATCTGAGCGAGTGAAAGCCGCTCTGTTGGAGTCACTACCAAGTGGTGAAAGTTCAATTGAAGGTATCGCGAATAAGCTTGCAATGAGTAAGCGTACCCTACAAAGAAAGCTTACCCATGAAGCAGAGAGCTTTCAAAACCTACTGCAAGAAGTGAGAGGAGAATTAGCCGATCACTATTTGGAAAAATCGACACTGTCATTGGGCGAGATATCCTTCTTACTGGGATTCAAAGAAGCCAACTCGTTTATACGTGCGTACAGTAATTGGAAAGGGGTATCACCGGGTATCTACAGAGAACAAGTTCATTAATTTGTTCTCTGAGATTTATTCCAAGCCAAACGATAGCTCAGTTATGGGGCGAGCTAGTCGATCGGCAAGTGACCCGTTTTCACTAAAATGACCGTCTCTTCTTCCACATAAGGGAAATGCTCACTCATGTGAGGGCTGCGCATCCAAGTATGCTTCGGGTACACACCATGTTCATCTTTAAAGGTGCCCGACAACACAAAGATCTCTTCACCGCCAAAGTGACGATGTGGCTGAAAGCGTTCACCGACAGGCCACTTCACTAAAGCGACATGTTCATGCTCAAACTCATGCAGTGGCATCACCTGTAACCCGCCAATACCCGGTAGCCATTCCGTTTCTAGTGTATTGATTCGAACTTGAGTTAAGTCTCTCGCATCAAACTGATTTAGCTTAACTAAGATCGTGCAACCCTTTTTGCTCGATGGAGAGTGCGCACTGCCAGGTGGGTTGCGAATGTAAGTGCCTGCTGGGAAATCACCAGTTTCATCAGAGAACACACCATCTAATACGAAGATCTCTTCTCCTTGCGGATGCGGGTGCTCAGAAAACGAAGATTCAGGATCGTATTTCACCACACTAGTCGTGTGACCCGATTCTTTCTCTTCTCTTTCTAGTGGCTTACGCCATACCCCTTTGGCAGGGCTTGCAACCCAATCTAGTTTATCGGTTTCGATAACCAGTCTCTTTGAAAAGTCCATGTTGAACATAATGACGACCTTACTCTAAGTATTGTTTTAATTATTATTGTCTTGCTAATGTCTATTCTACGCGAATAACGAACGAGGGGGAGACTTCGCTGTTAGCTGCTAATTCCTAATTGCTAATTGCTAATTGCTAACAAAGCATCCCCCATATTGAAAGCTCGGCTTGATTAATTGCGGCCCGCGATCACACCACCATCAACATCCCAGATTGCACCCGTTACCCAATCGGCACTGTCCGATAGCAAGAAAGAGATGCTGTTTGCGATGTCTTTAGGCTGACCTACACGACCAATAGGGTGGAATGCGTTGAAGCCTTCTAGCGCTTGATCTACTTCTTCCGGCTTAATGAAAGATTCGTAAATTGGCGTTTTAACGACTGCTGGAGAAACCGCGTTCACACGAATATTGTGGTCCGCAAGCTCCATCGCCATGTGCTGTGTTAAAGCGTGTAGTCCAGCTTTTGCCATTGAATACGCAGAAGATGGCGTCGCTTTGATCGCTTGCTTCGCCCACATAGAGCCTACATTTACCACGTTACCGCCACCGTTTTTGATCATCAACTTGCTGACAGCTTGAGTGATGAAGAAAGTCGCTTTGTTGAGCTGCATGTATTGCTCGTAATCCGACTCTTGATGATCGACAAACGCTTTAGGGTTAAAGTAGCCAGCCGCATTAACAAGGTAACCAATACCCTCTTCAATAGACTCTAAATGCGCAATAAGATTCGCTACACTTGCATCATCATAAAGATTAGCTTGCCATCCAGTCGCGTGGCCTAACGACTGAAGTTCTGATACTGCTTTATCTAACTTAGCTGGGTTATTGCCGACAACCAGCACATGGATATTTTGAGCGACTAACTGCTTCGCTGTTTCAAAGCCCATACCACTTGTGCCACCGATTACTACTGCAATACCATTTTTAGTGAAGTTCATTTTGTTATCTCCTAAGTCATGTGAACGTGGTAATCTTAGGCTTTGAACTAACACTATGAATAGTAAGTACAAATCGGTTAGGTAGGTACTTATTGGTACATCTTTATGAAAAATCAGGAAAACTTTTTTTCAAGAAAATCAGCACCAGAGCGCTCTGCTCGCATGGTAGAGACCATCTACGGTTGTAAATGGTCGCTCACGGTTTACCAACTACTGGCAAATGGCATCAATCGTCCCGGTGAAATGGTACGCTCGGTCGAAGGGTTATCGACCAAGGTCTTGAATGAATGTTTAAAGCGAAATGTAGAGTTCGGGATTCTAGATAAGCAAATGTTCAACGAACTGCCACCAAGAGTTGAGTACCAAGTCACTCCATTTGGTGAGAAATTCCTACTGGTTCTAGATCAGCTAGAAAGCCTACAAAACGAAATCGACGAAATGTAAGTCGAAGCCAGCCTAACTATTGTCAAAAGACGGAAGACAGCTAACATACCTAGCTCACTGGCATTTGTTCAAAGCGACTTTTCACAAAATCAATAAAGGTTCTAATCCGGCTTGGTTGATAGCGGTCTCGATGGTAGATCGCTGAAAAGTCCACTTTAGGCACCACCCAGTCATCAAATACCTGCACTAATTGCCCATCATTCAGTTCTTGCAAGCAATAGATGGTTGGCACACGAATAATCCCGTTACCCGACTTCGCACCTTGTACTAGCACTCGACCATTTTTGCATTGCAACCTTCCTGTCACATGTACATCGAGCGTTTTCTTAGTGTCATCGAGCGCTTGAAAACTCCATTTACGCACCGAACCGGTTAAGCAGTCATGATGGATCAACTCTTTAGGGTGGTTAGGCTTTCCTTTACGAGCAAAATACTCAGGGCTCGCGAGCGTTCCCATCTCTATATCCAATAACTTCCTTGCAATAAAGCCCGCGTCTTCAAGGCTTCCCATACGAAAAGCGATATCGAATGCATCTTCAATCAAGTCAACTCGGTTACTACTGAAATCCAGGCTTATGCTGATGTCTGGGTAGAGCTGCATAAACTCATTGACCAGATCCGCAATGATCACCTCCCCCAAATAACCACCGACACAGTTGACTTTGATGTCACCGCGTACTTCTTCGACATCGTCGACGGCAGCAATCAGCGCTTGGTCTATATTATCTAGAGCTTGTTCACATCTCGTGTACAGATCTTGCCCTGCATGGGTCAGCCTCAGGGTTCGAGTAGTGCGAATAAACAATGTCACACCCATCTGCTTTTCTAAGCTACTCACCTGACGTGATACATGGGAACGTGACACATCGAGCTCCTCAGCGGCCTTAGTAAAATTGCCCAATCGAGCAATAAGCACAAAGGAACGAATATCAGACAGGTTAATTTGATTGAGCATGGTCGCCAACTTACTTGTGAAATTAAAAGAGATGAAGCAATAAGGTGAACATCCTTATTGTTGCACTACAGCAACAGTGTTTCAAGTAAAGCGCTATATATCAACAATGCTATTTTCCTTAATATACCTCCATCGCAACGAAGCAAGGCAACAAGCACTTGATTCGAATGCACTTAAACAATACGTCGTAGCCAACCGACGCAATAAAAGTACAGAGGAAATAAAATGAAAAAACTAATCGTAATTACAGGTGCAAGCTCTGGTATTGGTGAAGCAATCGCTCGTCGTCTTAGCGATGAAGGTCACCCTCTGCTACTTCTAGCTCGTCGTATTGATCGCCTTGAAGCGCTAAACCTACCAAACTCACTAGCAGTAAAAGTAGACGTGACTGACCAAGCATCATTCGAAGCTGCTATTGCACAAGGTGAAGAGAAATTCGGCCCTGTTGATGCGCTAATCAACAACGCTGGCGCAATGCTTCTAGGCCAAATTGATACGCAAGACGCATCTGAGTGGAAACGTATGTTCGATGTGAACGTAATCGGTCTTCTAAACGGCATGCAAGCTGTTCTAGCGCCAATGAAAGAGCGTAACAGCGGCACAATCATCAACATCAGCTCAATTGCGGGTAAGAAAACATTCCCTAACCACGCAGCTTACTGTGGTACTAAGTTCGCGGTACACGCTATCTCTGAAAACGTACGTGAAGAAGTAGCTGCAGCTAACGTTCGTGTAACAACAATTGCACCAGGTGCGGTAGAAACTGAACTTCTTTCTCACACAACATCTCAAGAGATTAAAGATGGTTACGGTGAGTGGAAAGAGCAAATGGGGGGCGTACTAGCAGCTGACGACATTGCTCGCGCTGTATCATTCGCTTACCAGCAACCACAAAACGTATGTATCCGTGAAATCGCTCTAGCACCAACTAAGCAAGAGCCATAGGACTTATCTATCGCTAATGAGTCAGCGGTAAAATAAGCCAAAAACTAAAATCGCCACTACTTACCCAGTAGTGGCGATTTTGTTTTGATTCAATCTAATTGCTAGCAATAAGCGAGGTTAGAACTCAACGCGATAAACTGATGTACTGCCGCTTACTTCATTGCCAACCGCAATAAAGTGGTTACCAGAACGAGTAAAATGCTTGATTGATTCTGGACCTAAGTCACCGGCTTTCGAGTTGTAAGTATCGTTGTCACAATCGCCGTCTTCATCAACCTTAGTGCACACTGGCTGAGTAAAATCACGATTATTGAGATAGCTAATGAAGCTGGCGTTCTTAGGCTGCGTTACATCGTAAACCATGATGCCACCTTGGCGTTCAAGGCCGATAAAGGCATAGTGCTTACCGTTAATCTCAGCGACTTCGATAGCTTCAGGTTCCACCCCTTTATCATCGCTGCGATCGTCACCACTCTGATTGTTATCATTAGTGCTGTTGAAGTTTGCAGGATCTTGTTCAAGTACGATTCGAGCAAAGTCATCACCACTATCAAACACTAACTCGCCTGATTCATTCCAGATAGAGAAAGAGCGGCTACCGAACGCTTGAACCTTTTGGTCAGCAGCAAGCGTGCCTTGTGGCTTGATCACCTTAAGGCGCGCAAGTTGCTTGTTGTCTTTCAATGCACCAGCCAATGGGTGGTTAGCATCAATATCTAACTTCTTACCACGCACTTCATCAACATAAGCGATACAGAAGTCTTTCTCTGTGGTGTAATTTTCAGTACCTTGGTAGTCATCGCCATCCCACTCAAAGCCTTTATCATCACATACTTTTTGCGTCGTCTTGATGCCATACTCGCGGCCGTCACCTTCGTTTGCCGTCACGATGTAGGTATTGCCATCGACACTATAGCTAGTGATGCTGTCTGGCATGTAAAGCCCTTCTAACATAGCGTAGCTTTGTAGATTACCGATATTTTTGTCTTTATTCGACGCATCCAATTGCGCTCTATCCCAAGGTTTACCGCCTAAACCTAGAATCGTATCCACCTCTGCAGTTGCGACATCAATCGCTGCTAGTGCATTGTTCTCTTGCAGGGCAACGTAGAGTTTACCGTAATCAGCAAACGTTAGATATTCAGGTTCTAGGTCTTGAGCAACAGTCGCATTCGGAGCTGAGATTCGAACCTTGTCGGTGAGTTCTTTGTGACGAGGCTGACCTTGGTTGAATGCTTTGAAATCAATCTGAGTGACCTTCGCTTGCATCGGCCCATTCACTAAATCCACCAATGTCACCGAGCCTTCAGGGTCAATTGTGTAATCCGAGTTCGGCTCACCTTCATTTGCTGAAGCGATGTAACGACCGTCTTTAGAAAAGCTCACCATGTCTGGCAGTGCGCCCGTCGTGTACGTGGTGATTAACTCTAAAGTATCTGAACGATACAGAGCAATAATACCATTTTGTTGTTTGTCGGCATTTTCAATCGCAACAGCAACTAGTCCTTGATGTGTCGAGACGCTATTTGCCGCCCCGATATTGATACCAGAAGCTAAAGCTGCAGATTGAAGATCAATAGAGCCTTCTGAGTTTGGCGAGCTATCGGCATTCATCGATAATACGTCAACTTTCTTTGCTTGAGCATTTACGACATACAATTTATCGGTACATGAATCGTAGCTGACAATTTCTGCTGCGGAAGTTGCGAAAGGAGCGTCGGCAATGGAACTGCCAACTAAAGTAAGCCCGGTAACCTCAGCATCGCTTGCAATTGGCAGTTGGCTGGATTGGCATTGGAGGCTCAAAGCATCAAGTGAGGTTTGAGAGAGTGTACTAGCCGTAGGTGATGTTGACTGAGAACATCCAGCAAGAGCAGAACTCACTGCGATAGGTAGTAATAAAGTCAGCTTATTGATTTTGCGATTCATATATCCTCCATAATTTGAATCGCGATTTTATGAGGTGGTTATGACAGCTATCTTTCTGTTTTGTTAATAATAGATGACGACAATAGGTCTACTTTACCCATAACAACAAAGCGTTACAGTGACTAATTCATTAACAATAAAAAAAGGCGCACAAGCTGGCTGGTGCTTGAGCGCCTTAGTAAACGGAATCATAGATTAGAAGTTGTAACCACCACCGATCATGAATACCCATGGGTCGATATCAACGTCAGTTTTAAATGTATCTGTCGCAGTCTTGTATGTTGCCGTTGTTCCAATATCTGCGTACCAAACCGATGCATTTAGGAACCAGTCTTCATTAATCATGTAGTCCATACCAATGTTTGCAGCTAGACCCCAAGAGTCATCTAAAGATACATCTGTTAGACCCGCATTTTTGCCGTTAGCATTCAAACCTTCATCAAAGAATACGGTGTAGTTAAGGCCAGCACCTACGTATGGGCGGAAGTCACTGTTCGCTTCACCGAAGTAGTATTGAACCATGAACGTTGGTGGAAGGTGTTTAGTATCAGCGATTTTACCTAAACCGTTAACAGAAATGCTGTGAGAAAACGGGCTTGCTGCTAACACTTCAAAGCTGATGTTGTCAGTGAACATGTAACCGAAAGTCAGACCAAGCTGAGTATCAGAATCAACTGAGAATTCTAGGTCAGGGTTATTAAGTACAGGGTCGCTGCTGTCGTTTGGAGATACTGTTGCTGCACCTGCACGGATGATGAAATCACCTTCTTTATGAGCAAGAACATTCGTTGACATAAGAGCCGCAATAACCGCAATACCACATACTGTTTTTTTCATTATTATTTCCTTTGAGGGCTTCATTTTATTGGTGAATGAGTAATCATTTCTTATTTTGCGTGCAAGTTATCACAGAATAACCCTACTTTATTGATGGAAATCAATTTGTGAAAAGTTGTGACTATTTATGTAAATTTATATCGACCCGATCACTTTATTCCTTCATTTTATTGACAGTTTTGTAATGCAACTTTCCCGTGCGTCATTTTGTTTAATCCAACCCCGTCGACTTGTTTAAATGAGCCTGAATCAAAATAGAGCAAGCTAAGATTCTAAATGCATCAATGTGGTGCAACAGGATAGAAATCTTTACTCCTTCTCTTAATACTCAATGAGTTACATTTGGCTTAGTGCTTGCAGGACCTTAAACATAATCATAAATACATTGAGGTTCTGACTATGCAAGACACTCTAACAATCGTTCTGGCCGGCGGTGTTGGCTCTCGGCTTTCTCCTCTCACTGATAACCGCGCAAAGCCTGCGGTACCTTTTGGTGGAAAATATCGAATCATCGATTTCACGCTCGCGAACTGCCTGCACTCCGGGCTTCGCCAAATACTGGTGCTGACTCAGTACAAGTCTCACTCTTTGCAAAAACACTTACGTGATGGTTGGTCGGTGCTTAACCCCGAGCTCGGCGAATACATCACCAATGTGCCCCCGCAAATGCGAACAGGTGACAGCTGGTATAGCGGTACGGCCGATGCGATTTATCAAAACTTATATTTGCTGTCACGCAGTGAAGCCAAACATGTAGTGGTTTTATCGGGCGACCATATCTATCGCATGGATTACGCCCCAATGCTCAAGCAACATAAGCAGAATGAAGCTGACTTAACGGTAGCCTGCATGGAGGTGTCGATAGACGAGGCCAAAGAGTTTGGCGTGATGGAGATCGATGAGTCTCATCAGATTAATAACTTTACCGAAAAACCGCGTTACCCCGCGAGCGTACCCGGCAGACCAACACGTAGTATGGCTTCTATGGGGATTTATATCTTCGACAAAGAAGTACTGACACAAGCGTTATTGGCAGACGCAGAAGACCCAGATTCAAGCCATGATTTTGGTAAAGACATCATTCCTAAGTTAGTCGAGAACAACAGTGTTTACGCCTACAAGTTTGGTGACGAAGAGGGACGCGTAACCCAGGATGCCTACTGGAGAGATGTGGGTACCATCGACTCTTATTACCAATCGAACATGGATTTGTTAAAGCCAACTTCGCCAATCGATTTGTACCAACCGGATTGGGCAATTCGTACCTATGAACCGCAACTACCACCAGCTCGCACCATTGCTTCGGTAGAGGGAAATCAAGGGATCTTCATTAACTCGATGATTGCTAATGGTGTCGTGATAGAGGGAGGCTCTGCGCAGAACTCTATCTTCTTCCCGAAGGTAAAAGTGAGCAACGCGGCAATCGTGATTGATAGTATCTTGTTTGAAGATGTTGAGATTGGACGGAACTGCCACATTCAAAACTGCATCATAGATAAGAACGTGAAAGTACCAGATGGAACCCAAATTGGTCTTGATAGCCTTGCTGACGCCAAGCGCTTCCACATTTCGAAACAAGGTGTCATTGTCGTACCCTCCTCATATCAGTTTGAAGAGTAATACTCTACCTCGGGTAACTTCACCTCAAATTATAAAGGCAGCGAATTCGCTGCCTTTATATTTGTTTGGATTGTTTCAAGCAAAGCTCATCCGACTAAAGCCCGAGCCTTAGAATGGACCTAACTCTATCATTTGAGCAATCACGACTGAAATCAGAGCGCCTACCGACCAGAACAAGAATAGTGGTAAGAAGAAACGTACCCACTTGCCATAAGGTACTTTGGCAATCGCTAGTACCGCCAGCAAACCACCGTTGGTTGGATAAATGTAATTCGAGATACCGTCACCCAATTGAGATGCCAACGCCGCAACTTGACGAGTCACTTCGCCAATGTCTGCCAATGGAATGATAATTGGCATGGTGATCACCGCTTGGCCACTGCCCGACGGGATAAACAGGTTAATCGCCGCTTGTGAGAAGTAGATACCCGCCGCAGCAACAAGCTTAGAGCTGCCTGAAATGATCTGCGCAAGATAGTAGATGATCGAGTCGACAATCTTCGCATCTTCCATAATGGTCAACACCGAACGCGCAAAGAAGATGATCAATACAGCGACTAATACATCACTGACACCTTTGGTCCAATATTCACAAATCTTGTTAGGAGACAATCCCGCCACTAAGCCCGGAATGATCGCCATTGCCACAAACGCACCTGCAATCTCAGTAAAACCAAAGCCCATCGTCAGGGTGCCGAAGATCATATACGCGAACACGCCCAAGAACGCGATACCCGCTAGCTTCTCACGTAGAGTTAGAGTCTTCGCTTCAATATTCGATTCGTAATGGTAGCCAGTGCCATGCAACAAACCTTTGCTTGGATCTTGTTTTACTTTTCTTGCGTAATTCAACACATACCAAGCGCCAGTCAACAGCATAAACATACCGACAATAAAGCGATACCACATGCCTGAATATAAAGGCAGTTCAGCGATAGTATGTGCAATACCCGTGAAGAATGGGTTTGCCAGCGCCGCAGCAAAACCTGCACAACTTGCCAGCAGAACAACGCCTAACGCTGTGATCGCATCGTATCCAAGCTTGATACAGATCGGGATCATCAACGAGATGAAAATAACATCCAGTTCACGCATACCGGTGAAGGTCACGTTGAAGAAGATCGCCGTCATGATCACTGGCGCAATCACATACAAGCCTTGTTTTTTAAGCTTAGTGGTAAGCGCGACGACCGAAGCGTCTAGCAGACCCATGTGTTTGATGATACCGAAAGCACCACCAACAAACACCACAACACCCATCACGCCTGAAGCGGATTTGAAGCCTTTAAAAAATGATTCGAAAAATGAGGCTAATGTTGTTGGGTTGCTTGCTAATAATGTATAGCTGTCTGGGTCGATCACCGTGCGGCCATTCATAACCACTCGTTCAAATTCGCCTGCAGGGATAAAGTAGGTTGCGATTGCTGCAACGATTACCATGATGACCAAAGAAAGAAATGGATGGTTTACTTCTTTCTCTGTCGAAGCTGTATTACCAGCTGGAGATGTAGGTACGGATGTAGATACCGTAGACGTCATATAGACTCCTTACTTGTCAGCAACCAAGCAATACTTGGCGCCAGGGGGATTTTTGGAAAAACGAAACCCTTCACGCAGAACGTAGTTCGCGCTAACTAGGCTGTTTCTAAAAGGCCTTTGATAGATGGTGCTCTCAAATGTACATAGTGAAGTAGTGAGAACTACTCTCTTTGCGTCCGAGCAAAATGCAGATGTTCAGCCAAGTTAGGCCAAACTGAATGAGGTCATTACAAGCAGATAAACAGAAAAAGACTGTTTGGGTAATGCGTTTTTTATCAATTACAAAGACAAGCGGCGCATACTAGCATAACGAGCAGTAAAATGTCAGAAAAGTGTGAGTTAAGTCATATTTTGGTAGGGCAATAAAAAAGCGCCCTGCAAACCAGAGCGCTTATCGGAAATGGAATAAAACTACTTAGGTGCTAGCTCGTAGTTCTCTTGCATCTCATGAGGGGCAATACCGTACTCATAATCCGCTAAGTAACCGTCCTTATAAACCTTCATCCCTTTTTCATCCCAGCTCACTTTAATCACGGCTGTTTTGCCATCTTCGCTGCCCATTAGCTCAAGCATTTCAGCGTCAATCTTAATGGCTTTGATGGTTTTAATTCGCTTAAACGGCTTGAACTCAGTGGTCGACGTTGGCAGTGAACCATAACTACTGATCCACGTCTCTTTTGGCACCAACCATTGGTTGAAAACATCATCAACAATCGCCTTAGGCATGCTTGCAATAACTACATCATCCGTTATCACGTTGTTGGTTTCTAAGCTGTAACCACCCTTTCCGTCAGAAACGTAGGTAGGGAAATCAGTGCCTATTTCAGATTTAGCAGGCAAACGCCCTAGAGTCACTGACTTTTTGACGTACAGCTCTGCAGTTTCAAATTGCTGCATGATCTCTGGAATTTTCTGAAACTCAACAGGCGCAGCAAAAGCATTAAAAGCGAAAGAAAGTGAAGCTGCAACAGCAGCCAATTTAACAGGCATTTTCATGGTAACGAATCCAAATTTAACGAAGATGTTATGGTATCCCGTACTAACAGATACCTCAATAAACTACCGCAGCCCTTATTTGTAATTGTGATATTGAGTGACGAATTCATCAGTGGTTAGTGCGTTACTCAGAACTTTCAGAGCTTTGAAGCAAATTTCAATATGGAGTGGGCAGTTGAGTGTCTATAAATTAAAGTCTAGTGGTAACTTATTTATCAAAAACGAAAGAAGTTAGCCAAGTGACAAGTTCGGAATTATAAAACCGATGAAGAGATATTCACTAGAGTGGCGCTCATAATTAGAGCAAATCATCAAGGATGGAGTATTTTTGAACATGTCTCTAAAACACGAAACATAATATGCGATCAGTTATTCGGACTTTCAAGGGAGTAAGTAGAGATTATTTGATAACACTGAAGTCAATCACACATGTGTACTTTCTCTATTGGTTAATCTATCCGATGTTTGCTACGTTTAAATGACACAGTCATTGGAAAGGTATGATTTATGAAAATAAACGTTCAAACACATCACGTATCAATTAACGACGACTCACGTAAAGACATCGAAGGTAAATTCGAAAAGATATCTAACCATTTTCCATCACTGATCAGCTGCGACATCATCATTACCAAAGAACATGGTCAACATCAGGTTGAAGTGTTCACCAACTACGAAGGTGTACGTGTAACAGCAAAAGCGACAGATGACGTTATGTACCCAGCTATTTCATCAGCTATCAAAAAGCTAGAAGCTGGCCTAAGCAACCGTAAGGGACAATTGAAAGCAGATCTACACGAGAAACCAACAAGTACCAAGCCAGAAATCGCTTCGGACATCATCCAAGAGATGAAACTGGTATAACTCCTCAAGTAGTCAAAGCTTAACGATATAAAAGCTTATTAAGAATTTCAAAGCCAGCACATGTTGCTGGCTTTTTCGATCTTGCGAGTCAGACAGTCACTCTCGTTACCAAATCGCTTTTCCAGCTCAGTCCATATCACCAGTCCCTGATAGCTATGACAATCATCAGTAGTCTTTGTTAAAGTAACCCTAGATAACCTACACCAAACGGAAAATTTGTTATGAAGAAAGTCGCGTTGATCCTTTTCCTAGCCACTCAATTAATGGCTTGTACAGAAGTTGGTAGTGAAGCTTGGTGTGAAGATATGAAAGAGAAGCCAAAAGGCGACTGGACAGCGAACGAAGCGGGTGACTTTGCTAAACACTGCATTTTCTAAGCGGGTGCTATTAGGCTAATCAGAGTAACTCGTCCTAAACCATAATTGCTCAATGATGCAAATAGAAAATCGCATAGGTTAACGCCTATGCGATTTTTGTGTGGAGAGACTTCTAGCTGAATAGTTCGAGACTAAAGAATGATCATTCCATCTCGATAAGTCAGTGCTGGCGACACGTCTTGGCCAAGTAATACAGGTCCATCGAGATCGATAATTTCAGATTGCACGGCGATTGGCAGCGCTGCACGCATTGCCAATGAAGTGCCAAGCATACAACCAGACATAAGAGTAAAACCAAGCCTTTGCGCTTCTTCGGCAAGTGCTAACGCTTCTGTCAGACCACCGGTTTTATCAAGCTTAATGTTAACCATTTCATACTTGCCCAATAGCGACGAAAGTTGGGAAGTGGTGTGGCAACTTTCATCAGCGCATAATGGGATTGGATGCTTGATGTGTGCTAGCGAGGCATCATGCTGTTGTGGCAGAGGCTGTTCTATCATCGCGATATCAAACTCAGCTAATTGATTGAACAGCTCCTCGAGATTCAGCCCTGTCCATGCTTCATTGGCATCCAGTACAATTTTGACTCCAGGCGCGGCACCTCGGACTGCACTCACTCGCTCTACCACTTCCTCACCATCAAGCTTCACTTTTAAGAGTTTTGCACCATTCGCCACATAATCACGAGCTTGTGTTGCCATCGCTTCTGGTGTGCCAATCGAGACCGTCATTGCCGTAACTATTTGAGCGGGTAACTCAAACATACTATTTGGGAACATCTGCTCGTTTTGTTGCGCTTCAAAATCCCAAAGCGCACAATCGACAGCATTACGAGCAGCTCCTCCAGTCAACAAAGACTGAAGATAATCTCTTAATTCAGCTGGCTCAGTCATACCACGTTCAAAGGCCGTTTCAAGAGAGCTTGAGGCTTGTTGAATTTGCGCCAAGACAGATTCGGATGACTCGCCATAACGAGGGTAAGGAGTACACTCACCTTGCGCTTGTTTACCATTGTGCTCAATGTAAACGCGAACAACATGACACTCTGTTCGGCTGCCTCGAGAGATGCGAAAAGGCGTTTGCATCGCGATAGTAATTGGTTCTGCTGTAATCTTCATAATTTCACTCGGTTGATGTTCGCTTTAACA
The DNA here is from genome assembly GCF_022398115.1 of Vibrio sp. Isolate22. Classification (NCBI taxonomy): domain Bacteria; kingdom Pseudomonadati; phylum Pseudomonadota; class Gammaproteobacteria; order Vibrionales; family Vibrionaceae; genus Vibrio; species Vibrio sp. Isolate22. The sequence continues at coordinate 14,551 of NZ_JAKEUW010000051.1, forward strand.
AATGGAAACGTAGAAATGATGAAATCGTTAAAGTGAATGTCGCAAATGATCAGTAATGTGTTGTACACCAAATCGCACTGGATCCGTTACTGGTACTTGATAGGTCTCGGTCCATTCTTGGCACAATGTTTCAGCCTCTTCAATGCTAATCGCAGATGTGTTCAGGCAGATACCCACTAGTTTCACGTCTGGATTTGTTAATCGCGCGGCTTGTAAATTTGCATCAATAGTTTGCTCTATTGTTGGCAATTTGGCATGCGGTAGATTGCGAATATGTGGTCGCCCTACTTCATGACATAGCACTAAAGCATCAGCTTGCGCACCATGCAATAAACCCAAGCTCACGCCTGCAAAAGAAGGGTTAAATAAAGAGCCCTGCCCTTCAATGATGTCCCATTCGTGGTCAGTAAAATCTGGGCTAATCGCTTCAACTGCGCCAGAGATGAAATCTGCCACCACTGCATCAATCGAAATACCGCTGCCTTCGATCAAGATGCCAGTCTGCCCTGTCGCTTTGAATTGAGCAGATATTCCCGCTTCTTTTAGCGATTTTTCTATCGCCAGTGCAGAAAACATCTTGCCTACCGAGCAATCGGTTCCGACAGTGAGTAGGCGCTGACCTTGACGAGACTTGCCATTACCAACGTTTAGAACACCATCAAAATGGCGCACATCATGAAGCTTAGTCAATCCTCGCTGCTGCATGTCAGCAAGCGGTGAAAATTCACTCAAGCGTTGGTGCATGCCCGATGCAATCTCAAATCCCATTTCTGCAGCTGCCAGTATGGTTGGTTGCCATGACTCAGGGATCACACCGCCTGGATTGGCTGTACCAATAACTAGCGTTTTCGCTCCCTGCGCTTGTGCCTCTTGCAAGGTCATATCCGTCAAACCAAGAGAAACTGTCTCTTCTGTTAAACGTAATTGGCCGAGACAGATTTCAGGGCGCCATTGGTGAATACCACGAGCGGTTTTTGCAGCCAATGGGTCAGTAACATCCCCAAGAAAAAGAAGGTAAGGTTGAGCGATAGACATGAGCATTCCTAATTAATAAGTCCTTGTATGGATTTACTTTAATTAAGAAGCTGAGCCCTGCCGAATACCAATTCATGGCGTGCCTATAACATGATGTTATAGGTTGTAAATTGGGCGAAAAATATTAGGTGATAGACAAAGTTAGTCGTTCGCTAACAAGAGCCCTTCAGCGCTGTAATGAACTGCTTGGCAACAATCGACTGCGGCGTGTGCTCGGCATACAAAGTCGATACTGAGAATGGAATCTCAGGCTGCAGTGACAACACACAAACAGCATCCTCATTTTGGTACTGTTCTGCCGTCCACGGATCGACAATCGCAAAACCGGCTTGGTGCTTAACCAGCTCCGCCGCCGCACTGTATCCACGAACTGATATGGGATGGTGATAATGCTCATCGCGTGCAATCAAGCTTTGATGGAGCAGCAAACCCAGTGGATCACGACTATCAAGCCCGATGATTGGCAACGGATAATTGATCAGATCATCAAGGGTTAAGTCTGCTGGCAAATGCTCAACGGTGTTAGATGGAACTAGGACTTGAAGAGATTTGGTTAATAGCGTTTCTGACAATATCGCAGGCGGTGCTTCATCTCCAAATGCGATAGCAATATCGAGTTCATGCTTCAATAACCCTGAACACAGCTCGTCGCGATTGGCAGTCAGCAATTCAAAAGAAAGCTCTTGCTCGTGAGACATTTGAGCGATCACCGGTGTCAGCAACTTAGTCGCCAGTATAGGTGGCGCACCAATACGTAAATGCTGATGCCCCTGCTTTACTTTGTTGGTAAGAGAGTGAAATTGCCCCAGTTGTTGGTAGACCTTCTCCGCTTCTGGCAACAAAGTTTTCGCTTCAACTGTTGGCACTAGTCTGCCTTTGACACGCTCAAATAAGCCAAACCCAAGCTGTTGCTCGGTGTGAGCCAAAATACGAGTCACGTTTGGCTGAGATACATGCAAACTACGTGCAGCTCCAGATACAGTTCCGGTCTGCATAATGGCGTAAAAGACTTCCAGTTGTCTTAGGTTCAAATCGATGTCCTTATTGCTTATTCCCGATACTCTAAATACGTTCCATTAGAGAGTTACACTCTTAATAGCGCTTCAATTCTAGGTTGAAGCACCTCAGCCCAAGCCTGATAAGCTTTGGCATTCAAATGTAAGTCATCACACGAGTATTCATTTGAAAGTAGCTTGCTTGGTGACAACACGCCATTCACATCCAAAAACGCGATATCTTGTTGAGCACAGTACTCGCTGATTTTGTTATTGAGCAACTCTACAGAAGGATTTAAGCCTTGCAGTTTTGCGCCAACATAAAGCGTCGATTGCGCCAAAATTTGAATATCATTCTCTTGCCACACCTTAAGCATATTGATGTAGTTCTGATAGATGTGGTCAACATCGTAGCCTTGCGAAAGGTCGTTTATGCCCGCCATAAAGCACACGAGCTTTGGCTTTACATTCAACGTGGTATCAATACGGCGCAACATGCCAGTTGTCGTATCTCCGGCGAGGCCACGGTTGACCATAGATACATCACGGAAAATATCAGCCCATGGCGCCCACTCAGTAATCGAATCACCAAACATCACTAGATCGGCTTGAGGTGAAAAATGGCGATGATTGTCGGATGTCATGATGTAACGACTCATACTGTGACCACGTTGTTGAATCTCAGATTGGATAGCGACAGCGCTTAGAATCTCACTATCTGGCGTTGTGTCATCAAATTGAGCTAGCAACCCTTCGATATGTGGCTTTAAAGGGCTAAGACGAGTGCTCAACTGATGGTGTTCTTTAAGGGAAGATAACCTCTCTAGTAATGTGTACAGAGAGTGGTTTTGACCAACGTCTTGAAATAGCTGATAGAGATCGAGGACAGGGTGTTGTTGTAGCGCGGCAAGTAATTGCTTGTCTTCCATGGTGTTATCTAACCCTTCAATTATCTGATGATGTTTCAAGATAATATCCGATAAAAGGCAGGATAGATAACACTAGAAGAAGAGATTTATTTTTCTTTGATTACGAGATGGTTACGGTTATCGCGACTTTTCTTAATCAGCTCATTGCTCTCGTCCATTTCATCAGATTTAGCAAGGCGATCGTAAAGCAAAACGTTCACAGTCGCCGCTAGATTCATGCAACCAACTGTCGGCACGTACACAACGTGGTCTGCTCTATCCGCAACATCTTGGGTGATAGATCCATCTTCTGGGCCGAAAATGTAAATCGCATTTTCTGGGTGTTTAAAACGTGGCAGTGGCGTAGCACCTTCGGCAAGTTCCACACAAACGATTTTGGTTTCAGGGTCAAGGTTGTCTAAAAACGACTCAACGCCCGTCAACGGAATAGTACGTGTCGCACTCTTGGTATCAGTGTGAAATTTAGCGGCTTTTTCGTAGCGTTGCCCTGTGTATTTAACTTCGTCGACTTGATAACAACCAGCCGCACGCATAACAGCACCTACGTTTGTCGGGCTTTTAGGGTTAGTTAAACCAATAGTCACATGGCTTTTGTTCATGAATCTTTCTCACTTAACGAATAGACATAGCAGGGTGCTACAAAGCGTCGCATTCTAGCAAAGCAACGTCGAATTCAAAAGCATCGAAACAGATGAGTCGCATCTCCTTTAAGCCCCTAGTTGCAAGGGTTGTCACATAAAAAATTTAACCGCCATCATATTTATAAAACAAAAACATTTTAGAGTAACAATTAAACAACAAGCCCATTTACATTTTGAAACCACATTAATAATGTGTTGAAAATTGCATGAGACAATCACACAGGAAGCGTGACATGACCCTAACCATCAAAAACCGCCTTTATATTCTCTCTTTCATTCCATTGCTGCTGATGGCAATTGGGATGATGAGTGTGACGTATATGAAGAGCACCGAGCTAACCGCACAACAAGTAGAATCGACGCGTAGCAATATGATGGCGATGAAAGAAAAGGAACTCAAAGCGTATCTGCAAATGGCCCAATCTTCTATCAGCCCGTTCTTAGAAAGAGGTGCGACATTAGAAGAAGCCTTACCTACCTTAAGAACCCTCGAGTATGGCGAATCGGGTTATATCTTTGGTTACGACTCTAAAGGTGTGAGAGTGGTTGTCGGACAGAATACGGATGGCATCGGCAAAAACTACTACGACCTACAAGACAAAAAAGGCAATTACCTTATCCGTGATCTCATCAAGAACTCAAAACTTGGCGAATTCACAACTTACTACTTTCCAAAACTTGGTCAATCAGAAGCGCTACCAAAGCTCAGCTACTCGATATTCATTCCGCAATGGGACTTAATGCTCGGCACTGGCTTTTACACCGACGACATTGATGCGGTTATCGCAGAGATGAAAGAGAGCTCAAATGCCGCACTGCAAAGTTCACTTACTGCTATCGCCCTTTTCTGTGGCTTAATCGCTGTCGTTGTTGCCGTTTTCGCCGTTGCAGTAAATCGTACCATTATGAAGCCACTAGAGCAGTTTGACCGCTCAATTAGCGCTTTCGCAAGCGGAGAAGCTGATTTAACCGCTCGAATGGAGACGTTCAAAGCACCAGAATTTACGAAGCTGAGCGAAAACTTCAATGCGTTCGTTGCAAGCCTACAAACCATCATTCGCAGCGTCAGCGATGTGGGCCAGCAAGTTGTTTCTGAAACGTCTAGCATGTCTTCACGCGCCGCTCAGGTGGATGAACTCGCTACCGGCCAACGTGAAGAAACAGAGCAAGTCGCTACCGCGATGACTGAGATGACAACAACGGCTCAAGAAATATCAAGCAATGCGAGCCAAGCAGCTGATTCAGCCAAGCTTGCAGAAAACAATGCCAAGGAAGCTCAGCAGATCGTAAACGCTGCGGCCGATTCAGTAGCAGGCCTAGCGAGCGAAGTATCAGAGGCCAACACAGTGGTATCACGTTTAGAAGGTGACGTGCAGAACATCTCCTCTTCACTCGCGGTCATTCAAGACATTGCCGAGCAAACCAACCTACTAGCACTGAATGCTGCCATTGAAGCCGCTCGTGCAGGTGAACAAGGTCGTGGCTTCGCTGTCGTTGCGGATGAAGTTCGTAAGCTTGCAAGCCGAACTCAAGAAAGCACAGGCGATATTCATAAGATGATTGAACAGCTAAAAGCCGCTTCAGATGCCGCTGTGAAAGCAATGGATTCAAGTCAAAATAGAAGTGCTCAAACCGTCGAAGAAGCGAACGCGGCAGCGGCAGCACTGGCGAAGATCCAAGAGTCAATCGATACAATCATGGACATGAACTCACTTATTGCGACGGCAACCGAACAACAAAACATTGTCGGCCAAGAGATATCTCAACGTATTGTCGTAATATCAGACCAAAGCTCTCAATCGGCATCGCTAGCCAACCAAAACCGCGCTGGTAGCCAAAACCTCAACAACCGCGCGAATGAGCTTTACCACTTGGTCGATCGCTTCACAGTGTAGAACCATTTTGGTCTCGTCACGGACAAGTAAACGACTCGAAATTTAATATAACTCGGGCTTCAGAATCTTCATTCTGAGGCCCGATTTTTATCGTGAGATGATTCGGTAAATGAGGGGCAACGTCGTTTAAGCCAAAGCTTCAACCCCATTTTTTACGCAATCTTGAGTTAAAGGGCAATATTGGCACTTCGGTTTGGGATGACAGAAATGCTGCCCATGCTCAACCAACAAGCCATGGTAATAGCCATACCTTTGAGTATCCGGTGGAATAACACTCTCCATAAGGGCTCGAAACTTTTCATACGATTTAGGTACATCCAGTCCATTGCGAGTGAAGATTCGTCGCGCATACGCATCAATCACAAAAGACGGCTTACCTATCGCATAGACCAAAATCGCATCTGCCGTTTCGCCGCCAATCCCTTTGACTTCGAGTAACTCTTTACGCAACTGATCCTTGTCCTGCTCTCGAACCACAGACATGTCGTATTGGTACTTCAAAAACCAATGGGTCACCGCTTTCAGCTTAATGGCTTTCTGATTGTAATAGCCACTAGAGCGAATCTTTTGAGCAAGCTCGTCGAGTTCCATATCGGCAATTGAAATTGGGTTGCACTGCTCTCCTAAATTGGCGAGTGCTTTCTCTGCGTTCTTCCAATTCGTGTTCTGCACTAAAATAGCACCTAAGACTATCTCGTATGGATCGTCTCTTCGCCACCAATTAAAATAGCCGTAGTGTTGCTCTAGTGTATCAAACACACTGAGTATCAACTCGCGTTGGTTTGCTGAATGACGCTCAGTGTCGGTCATATAATTAATCTAATTGCTCAGAAAGGAAATCCACCAGCAGACGAACCTTAGAAGACAAGTTACGGTTTTGAGGATATAGCGCCCAGATCCCTTCTTTATCGTCTCGATAATCAGAAAGCACTTCGACCAATTCACCAGTATCAAGGTCTTCACTCACGTAATATTCAGGCAGTTGTACCAAGCCGATACTCTGCTTCGCTGCATCTAATAAAGCCAAACCACTATTACACTTGATACGTCCATTAACGCGAACTGAGCGAGGACGACCATTTTCCTTAAAGCGCCAGTGCTCAAAGCCACCAACTAAACACTGATGGTTACTCAACTCAGAGAGCGTATGTGGTTCACCGTAACGCTCAATGTATTCTGGGCTTGCGCATACGTAGAGCTGTCGTTGAGAAAGCTTCTTTGCCACCAGGCTAGAATCTTCTAATCGACCAAGACGAATCGCGACATCGACACCAGAATCGATTAAGTCGAGCTTTTGGTTAGTCAACATTAACTCTAATTCTACTTGCGGGTGAAGTTTTAAGAATTGGTGAAGTATTGGTGCTAGTTGACGCTCACCATAGGTGACAGGAGCCGTTACTTTTAGCAATCCTTTCGGTGTCGATTGCATCTGCGTTACCGCCAGTTCCGCAATCTCTAAGCCCTCGACCAACAACTTACACTGCTGATAATAGAGCTGCCCTGCTTCTGTTAGCGAAACCTTTCGAGTCGTTCGATTGAGCAGTTTCACCGCGAGACGCTCCTCGAGGTTTGCTACTCTGCGACTGATTTGAGCGACCGATGTAGCAAGCTTCTGCGCAGCACCTGTAAAACTCTCACGCTCTGCGACTGCAACAAACTCACTTACCCCTTCCCAATTGGCCATGCCTTTACCTTGTGCTGAACTGTGGATACCCATGCAGTGTATTGAAGTTACCGATTTCTGTCACCTTGCTTGATATGCTTTGTGCATAAATCACTGCTACCTACAATCGGTCAAAATCATTCCAACCAACGGCTGACATTTCTCCATATTCCTTACCTAATACTAACAAAGTCGTTTTTTTCTCTGACACTCCTCTTACCACTTCATTGGTATGTTGGTTGTGTACCGGAACACAGGTACATCAACAAAGTAAGGTACTCCTATGAAAAAATTAATCATACTTGCATCAACTCTTGTACTCAGCACCACAGCGTTCGCAGCAACTAAAACGACGATCCAAGAAACAACGCTAAAGTCTGATACCTTTGTTACTGAAGCGGAAGCATACGATGCAGGCACGAGCCTTATGGATGAGCTAAGCACAAAGACACCGTTTGAACTTTCAAGAGAGCTGCCACAGTTCCAACAAACAACAAAATACGATTCGTTCAAAATTGATGACGCTAATATGGAAGTGAAGAAAATCACCAATATGAACGGCGATGTTCACTACCAAGCTAACGTAAAAGTTGACTACCGTTACAAATACCAAGACGGTCGTAGCAGTTAATCACTAACAGCACACGGTCAACAACAGAGCATGTATCTAAAAAGCCCGTACTTATTGAGTGCGGGCTTTTCAGTTTCTAATAGAAAGGCGATAGCTAGCAATATCGCACATCTGTGTCTTGATTAATGAGTCAAAGGTTAACGTTTCGCCGCTAAGATATTCTCTAATTCAGACTTATTTACGACGGATACACGCAAATACTGGAGAAGTATTAGAAATAACACCATAATATAGGGCTCTAAAATAAGTAGGTAAGAACATGAAAATTTGTGGTGTTGAAATCAAAGGTAACGATGCAGTCATCTGTCTTCTTTCTCTGTCAGATGGTGTATTTAACATCCCTGATTGCCGAGTTTCTAAGGTTTCTATCAGCGACGCTAACGACACACAGAATATGAAAGACTTTCAATTCTCTTTTGCAAAGTTAATGGAAGATTACCAAGTAGAAAAAGTGGTTATTCGCCAACGCCAAACTAAAGGTAAATTTGCTGGCGGTGGTTTCGGCTTCAAGCTAGAAGCAGCGATCCAACTGATCGACGGCCTAAACGTTGAGGTTGTTTCTCCGGCTGACATCAAAGAGAGCCTAAAGCGCAACCCTCTAATGATGAAATTTAAAGAGACGGGTCTTAAGCAGTATCAAGAAGCACCGTTTACAACGGCTTACGCTTGCCTGATGAAGCGCTAATCCAAAGCTGCTAGAAAGTTATTGATAGAAAAAGAGCCTGAATATTCAGGCTCTTTTTGTTTTTAACGGTTTAAGGCCGCTTGTCTTCGGAACCTAATCAATTCAGGCTTCTTCACTACCAGATAAACCGCAGTGGCTGATAACGCAAAGCCCATTGCACCATAGACATCAAATGACTCACCGAAAATCAACCAAGCTTGAATTGCAGTAGTCGGCGGAACGAGATAAAAGACAGATGCCACACTTGAAGACGCACCGTGTTCCACCATGTACAGCAGCAATAGAATAGCAACACAAGACAACACAACCACCAGCCAAACCAACGTTAACGTAAATTCTAGCGTCCAGTTAATTTGCATTGTTTCGTAGCGCATAGCGAAAGGGAGAAACAACGCTGCCGAAGCCAAATATTGCACCATCGCACCGCCCACCATATCGGTACCTTTACAAAAACGCTTCTGATAAAGGGTTCCAAAGGTAATACCGACTAACGCCACTAAACAAAGCAATGTCGCCATCCCTTTTTGGTCATCGGACTGCCACTCAATATTTCCCATCAATACTAAACTGATACCGGCAAAGCCAAGCCCCAAACCAAGCCATTGAGCAAAGTTGAAACGCTGCGACGTACAACTGACCATGATCAATGCAGTAAGAATCGGTTGCAGCCCAACCAATAGAGAGCTCAACCCAGCAGGCATGCCCCAATCTATCGCTAGATAAGTACCACCAAGGTAAAAGCCGTGAATCAAAATACCGACCACACAAGCATGAAAAAACGCGGGACCACGAGGAATACGACGCTTAAGAATGGCAATCAAAACCAAGAACAGCGCTACGTTAGCTACCATCCTAAGTGACAATAACGTTGCAGGCTCAGCGTATTCCACACCAAGACGTGCGCCCACAAAACCTGACGACCACAATATTACAAACACAAACGGAATCATTTTAATCAGCATTACAAACCTCTGGTCAACTCTTCATCAATGCTGTTACCTTAGTTGGGTACAGATAACTAATAAAGATACAGATATAACACTTTAAATGGTTACAGATTGGTAATTATGGAACGGGAGAACAGCGTGGAAACAGAAGTCAGCGGCAATAAATATCTCGCCACCGAGCAACACATTAAGGCTCAAATTGACAAAGGGCTCTTTCATCCTGACGACCGCCTGCCCTCAATCCGCCAATTAAGCGAACAATTGGGTGTGAGCAAAAACACTGTGATTCGAGCCTACCAAGAACTCGAAGCAACAGGTTGGGTATATTCCGTTCCCAAGTCGGGTTATCGCGTCAAAGTACCGAATACAACGAGTTGGGATGCACCAAGCCAGCCTCAAAAAGTTGATCTATTATCTGTCACCAAATCTGTGCTCTCCCGCCCAAGCGAGCGTTTGAAGTTACAATCGGGCTCTGCTCACCCAAACATTAACAACCCCGCCATTCGTAGCCTGTACGCTGAAATTGGTCGTCACAGCCGCTTGCAGACTCAACTTCCCGGCTATTACCAACTGCCCCCTGGCGACGAGCAATTAGTAAAACAATTGTTAAAGATCACCCATGATCTTGGTGTACCTGCGGGATCGAACGAGATTGCGATCACTCACGGCGCGCAGCAAGCGATAAGTTTAGCGCTGCGTGCGTTAACCAAACCTGGCGATATCGTGGTGGTTGAATCTCCCTGTTACTTTGGCAACTTGCTACTGCTGGAATCATTAGGCTTACAAGCGCTTGAAATTCCAAGCAGTGTGAGCCACGGAATCGATATTCAAGCACTACAAAATGCCTTAGATAAATGGGAAGTAAAAACACTGCTGCTGACACCAAATTTTACTAACCCAACAGGGTCGAGAATGCCTCTGGCGAATCGAAAAGCACTATTGGAAATAACCGGATCTTTGCCGATTATTGAAGATGATGTATTCGGAAGCTTAGCGTTTGATGCTCCAATTGCGAGCTTGAAGGAACTGGATGACAAGGACCGAGTGATCTACGTGAACTCTCTTTCTAAAACTCTAGACTCTCGCCTTCGTGTTGGCTGGCTGCTTTCCGGTCGCTATCAACCTTTAATCGAAAAGTACCTACTGTGTGACAACATGGGCAGCTCTAACCTGATGCAGTCAGCCGTCGGCCAGTTTCTCACCACGGGAAAGTATCGCAGTCATTTGTCCAAGATGAAGCGACTCTATCAAACCAACCAAAAGCAGTTTCAAAGTCTTTTGATTCAAGCATTAGATAGCTACCCACGTCTTATTGGACGCTACCACCTTTCCAAACCTGAGGGAGCATTTATAAACTGGATAACGCTACCCGACTCACTCGACAGTTATGCCGTCTACCAAGATTGCTTGAAACACAAAATCGGCATCTTACCAGGCACTATTTTTGGTACCCACGATCAATACAAACATTGCCTGCGCTTTACTGTCGCGAACATTGAAGAGAACAAGGATTGGAAAGAGGGAATCGCAACTCTAGCGAAAATTATCGCGAAACATCTAGGTTAGACACTCTGTGTATTCAAAAATATTCTTTACTCAGCTTTAACAAGCTTTGACCTTAATAACATATTAAACATTAGGGATTCGCTACACTCGCAGCCTTTGTAGTCTTGGTGTAATTCAACGTGGCAACGATAAAAGATGTAGCAGCACTTGCAGGGGTTTCAACAGCAACGGTCTCTCGCGTAATAAACCGTACCTGCTATGTTGAGCCCATAACCATTGAACGCGTAGAGCGTGCAGTAAAAGAGCTCAATTACCATAAAGACGCCCGCGCAACGGCCTTAGCAAGCAAAAGTAGTAATACCCTAGGTTTGCTGACCGGGAACCTGGCCGATCCCTTCTTTGCGTTGGTAGCAAAGAGCGTTGAAGAAGTCGCTCGCACGAACGGGTATCAATTAGTTGTAGTAAGTGGTGGCCACAACGCGCAACGAGAAAAAGAGGGCCTCGACTTCTTGGTAAGCCAAGGCTGCGAAGCGATGGTAGTCCATTCAAAAATGCTTGATGACGCGACAATATTGCGTTACTCCGCCCAATTGCCTGCAATGGTTTTACTCAACCGCACTATTGCTCAAATTTCAAATCGCTCGGTGTGGGTTGATAACAAGCTTGGCTCTCAGGTTTCCGTGCAGCACCTAATCGAGCTCGGGCATCGAAAGATCGCCTATGTATCGAGTGACCTTCCCATTCAGGACAGAACCGATCGCTTAGAAGGTTACAGAAGTGCCATGATCGCTGCGAACATCGAGATACAACCGAATTGGATCATCAACCAAAACTTCAGTGAATCAGGTGGTGAGGCTGCTGGCGACATATTAATAAACCAGTGTCCCGAAGTGACAGCTGCTGTCACATTTAATGATGTAATGGCCGCGGGTCTAATGTCTAGCTTACAAGACCAAGGTGTATCCGTTCCCAATGACATTTCAGTGATCGGCTTTGATGATGTTTTGTTGGCGCGCTATCTTTACCCTCGTTTAACCACAATGCACAACCCCATCGACGACATGTCGACTTATGCAGCAAAACTTGCCATTAAGCTAAAAAATGCAGGATATGCGCCTCCACAACTACACAAATTTGAAGCGACATTAGTTGAACGACAAACAGTGAAGCCGTTCAAGCCCTAGAATGAGACAAAATGTGACCAAAATCTCATGTATACACCTCATGTAACCGCTTACATGGAAACAGTGTTGAAGTCGCACTTTCGATCTCAGAGCACGCTTATTATCCATTCCGAACCAACCCTACACTCACCTGAGGATAACAAATATGAATAACTCAAAGCCTCTACCATCGTTCGGATTAGCACTAGCGCCCATCGCCGTTATGTTTGCGCTACTTGCTATTGGATACGGTGTTTTAGGACTTCGCATTGAAGTCCTGCTGCTCATTTCTGCAACTTTCACTGCATGTATAGCTTGGAAAATGGGCTACAACTGGGATGACATCATCAACGCGATTGTTGAGAAACTCGCAAAAGCGATGCCTGTTATTTTGATTTTAGTTTCAGTCGGCGGCCTTATCGCAAGCTGGATGATTAGTGGAACAATCCCTTACATGGTTTACTGGGGGCTTAAAGTCATCAGTGCTGAGTACATACTTATTGCAGCCTTTTTCGTTACCTCTGTCGTCTCTGTATGTACGGGCACCTCTTGGGGATCCGCAGGTACAGTCGGAGTGGCACTTATGGGTGTAGCGGCTGGCTTAGATGTATCATTAGCAGCAGCTGCCGGAGCTGTTGTTTCTGGTGCATACTTTGGCGACAAGATCTCTCCTCTTTCAGACTCAACCAACTTTGCTCCTGTCGTTTCTGGCACGACCTTGTATGAGCACATTCAACACATGCTTTACACAACGCTACCAGGCTTTGTTATCGCTTCTGTTGTTTTCTTCTTCGCTGGACAAAGTGCTGACATCGCCTCGGTAAGCGAACCAGAAAAAGTAACGCAAATCCTTGCAGGACTAGATAGCCTTTATAACTTCAACATACTGTTGATTATTCCACCGGTAATGATCCTTTGGGGAGCACTAACCAAAAAACCAGTTTTACCACTGATGCTAGGTGCATCAGCCCTTGCCATCGTACTAGGTATGGTTTTACAAGGTTTCTCACTACAACAAGGCTTCCAAGCATATGTAGACGGTTTCAATGTGGCTTTATTTGAAGCAAAAGGTACTGCGATTGATGGACTAATTCCGGACGTATCTAAACTTCTGAACCGAGGCGGCTTGTTCTCAATGATGAGCACGATTCTACTGGTTTTCTGTGCATTTTCTTTTGCAGGGATTCTCAGCTTAACAGGCGCGCTAAACGTGGTACTAGGCCGCTTCTTGCACCTTATTCACTCAACAGGTCAGCTTATCGCTTCAACAGTAATAGCAACTATCACTGTTGTATTCACAACATCTGATGGGAAATTAGCACTGCTTATCCCTGGCGAGCTGTTCCAGAACGCTTACCGTAAAATGGGACTAGATACTAAAAACCTATCAAGAACAATCGAGGACGCAGGAACAATTATTGAACCACTAGTACCATGGACAGCAGCAGGTATTTACATGGCAAGCACATTAGGTGTCGCTACTCTAGACTATCTGCCTTGGGCTATCCAATGTTACACAGGTGTCATCTTCGCTCTGATTTATGGCTTCACTGGTTTTGGCATCGCACGTACAAAGCCTGAACAGTTAGAAGACTCTGTTGATACTCATTTAGCTCACAACACTAAGTAAGGCTTACATCCTATGAACGCTTTCGATAATAAGATTAACCGCCGTGACACAGGTTCGGTTAAATGGGACTTTATGGAGCAAAAGCTTGGCTTAGAGGGTACAGATTTACTGCCAATGTGGGTGTCTGACTATGACTTTCAAGCACCACAACAAGTGCTGAATCGTCTAGCTCAAGATATCTCTCATGGTGTTTTTGGTTACTCAGAACGTCAAGAAGACTATTACCAAGCGGCTATTAATTGGTTCAAGACACAGCATGATACTGTGATTAAAAAAGAGTGGATAACATCAATACATGGTGTCTTACCGGGTATTGCAATGGCACTGCAAATGCTCACAAAGGCGAGTGATCAAGTTGTTATCCAAAGCCCCGGTTACGGCTCATTTCGTAAGATCATTGAGCTGAATGATCGTCGAGTTTTAAATAATCCACTGATTGAATCGGATGGTCACTACCGTCTTAATTTAGCTCACCTGGAAGATTGTTTCGCAAGTGGCGCAAAAGCACTTATTTTCTGTAATCCACATAACCCGACAGGCAGAGCGTGGACAGAACAAGAGATCACAAAAGTCGCCGAACTTTGTCAGAAATACAGAGTTTGGCTAATCAGCGATGAGATTTGGAGCGATCTAGTACTTGCTCCTAATGCATTCTACTCATCCTTAAGATTACCGAAAGCTTTAACCGATAGGCTCATCGTCGCTACAGCAGCGAGCAAAACGTTCGGCTTGTCTTCACTGAGAATCTCAAATTTCATCATTCCAAATGAAGAATTGAAAACTCAGTTTGTTCGTCGGTTAGATGCTCACGGAATGGATTGCTTTAACAATCTATCAATGTCGGCCGCAACTACAGCTTATCAAGAATGCGAAGCTTGGTTAGCCGACCTAAAGCAGTATTTGCAAAGTAACATCGAGACACTGAGTAAGTTCTTGAAGGCAGAGCTTCCTCATATCCGATTCACTAAACCTGAAGCAACTTACCTCGCATGGCTAGATTGTCGAGCTATGCAGCTCAGCGATACGGAGCTCGAGCAGAAACTGATTTCAGCAGGTATTGTACCCAGCATGGGTTGCGGCTTTGGTGAAGAAGGCTCAGGGTTTATTCGTCTAAACCTAGGATGCCCTGCTGAAGTGTTAGAAGGTGCTTTGCTAAGACTTAAAGCAGCACTAAACAACTCGAAGTAGATGGCAAGCTAACGCTATTCAGCCAATACAACAAAGCCCTGCAACTGCGCAGGGCTTTTCATTTTTGGCAGCAAACCAAATAAATAGCTAGATTAACCTTGCCATGCAAATTGTTCGAAGACTTTATCTACTGGCGTTTCTGCAACGTGGTTTACGTAGTTACTAATCACTTTCTGAGACAGGCCAAGAATGACTTCTAGCACTTGTTGTTGGCCATAACCTGCAGCGAAGAATGCTTCCATTTCATCTGCAGGCACGTTGCCACGGTTACGCACCATGCTTAACGTAAAATCATGCAAAGCTTGCAGCTTTTCTGTTGGAAGTGCCGTGCGATTACGCAGTGCTTCAGTAATTGCCGGATCAACCTTCATTGAGTGTGCAATACCAGTATGAGCTGGGACGCAGTAGTGACATTCGTGTTCAACGTTAATAGTTTGCCAAACCACTGTCAGCTCTTCTGCATCGAAAGATGAATCACTAAACGCTTGATGAAGTTGAGTATAAGCCTTGAGTGTATTCGGTGATTCAGCTAACACACCAAACAAACCTGGAACTCGACCCATCTGCTTTTTCGCACTTTCAAGAATAGGTTGGCTTTGTTCTGGTGCTGATTCTACTGAGTGAATTTTGAATTTGCTCATCGTTCTATTCCTATCAAATCTGATTCTAAGTGTATTCCTTCACGAAGTAATTTGTGGCTATTCTCCGCTGGCGTGGACACAATATAGACCAAACCAGAACGATCGTTCAAGTATTTATTTGAACATTCGTTCAAAGTGGTGAAAAGTGCGAAATTCAAAAGGAGAGCATATGGCTTAAACTTAAACAATCGTGAACTTATCTGATTGATTAAAAGAAAAAAGCCCATCAAGTAAAACCTGATGGGCTTGTAGTACATTTAAGATTTTATTTTAAACGATTACCAGTATTGAGCGTGAGCCAAAGCTTCAACACAATTCGACTGTTCACTCGTCACTTTAATCTCACCGCCAATCAGCGATTGAGCTATCCAACCGTGAGGGTAGCTCAAATTGAATGGTGCCGGGATCTGTTCAACAGTGATTTGCTCAAAGCCCACTCTTGAATAGTAACTAGGATCACCGTATGTCACAGCAAGCTCAACACCCTGTTCTTTTAGAGTCTGTAAGCCGAAGTTAATCAGCTGTTGGCCAATCCCACGCTTTTGAACCTGTGTACTCACCGCTACTGGAGAGAGCAAGTAAGCCTTAGTTTCGTCATCAAAGGTGAGTGGAGTAAAGATAATCGCACCCACAACCTTGCTGTCAGATTCAATAGAACCATCTTCAGCAACAAAGCAAAGTAGTTCTGTTGGATCTGTAGTCGTCAAAAGGTCATTGGCAAGCTTACCTACTATTTTACCTTCATTTTCACCTTCTGAATCAGTAAAGGTTTGAGTAAAAAGCTGAGTGATCGTTTCGATCTCGCTTGAATCGTATTGTCTAAATTTCATAGTGTTCTTCACTTACTGTACTTTCTTCAACACAAAAAAGTGATAATCAAAATCACGCTTCGCTGAGCCTTGAGAGCCAACCACTAGTTCGCTGTTATTGAAGAATTGTTTAATTTCATTGTCGCAATCTACGAGCGCTTTTGAATTTGGCATCGTCGCTTTCAGAGCTTCAACTCGCTTTTGCAAAGGCTGATAGTAGGCAAGCCAACCGGCATCACTCATCGCAAAGTCATTCAAGACTTGATAGCCCGCTGCTTTTGCCTGTTTCATGCGCTCGGAAACCGTCGTCATATCTGGGTATTCTTTCTGCCAGAACACTTCGGCTGATTCGCTAGGATTCTCGGTGTTCCAGACCAAATCATTCACAACCAATATGCCATCATCGGCAAGTAACTTTCGCCACTGCTTAAGTGCTTTCTGGACACCCATGATGTAAGCACTACCCTCTGACCAGATTAAGTCGAATGACTTCGCTTCAAACGGTAAATCCATCATGCTTGCACATACCGTTTTGATGTTGCTTTCCAGACCAAGTTCTAGTGCTTGCTGATTTAGAATATCCAAACACGGCTGATCATTATCTACCGCAGTGACCTGCACTTCAGCCTGATGTTTTTTCATCGCGTTCGTTAATACGGAGGTTGAGATACCTTTACCACAACCAATTTCAAGGACGCGCTCCGGTGCTTCCGGAACGTGGGAAAGCGCAGTAAGCGTATCCTCATTCGTTCCGGGACCTAAACGTTCTAGTCCCTCAAAGATGGCGCCGAAATCCGCCATATACTGTTCATGTTCATTCATGTCTTTCGATAACCACTTCAATCGCAGAGCCTGTTTCTCATCAAAGCCCTGCTTAATTAACCAATCGAGGTGTGCATCTGGCGCAAGCTTGTCCATCGACTCATGCCACTCTTCTAATCCGCTTTCGCCTAGCATTGCTGCTAATAGATCTCGTGAACGCTGTTTTTGCAGTAACTCTTCATCCAACTGTTTGAGTCTATTTTCCAACAAACTGCGTTCGATTTTTGCATCTAAACAGGCTTGGCACTCTTTAAGCGTCAACCCACCCGCTTGTAATTGCTGTAACAAACGAACACGTTGCAGGTCCTTTTCAGAATAAAGACGATAGCCATTGCTTTGACGTTGAGCTTCAATTAAACCTAGCTTGCCGTAATACAACAATGTAGAACGACTCAGCCCAACTAATTCGGCCAGTTCAGAGATACGATACATGCACTTCCCCTCTCATTTCGGTAGCAAAGATAAACTATGAAGCTGTAGTCAGGTCAACAGAATTTTAGACACTTTTCTCGACTTTTACCTGTTTACCTTCGAACTGGTAAAGCGATCTGAGTGTGTCTTTTAGCCATAAAACGAGCGGATTGTAGGCATTGCGTTTATGCCAAATCATAGTGAAAGGAATTAGCAA
The DNA here is from genome assembly GCF_022398115.1 of Vibrio sp. Isolate22. Classification (NCBI taxonomy): domain Bacteria; kingdom Pseudomonadati; phylum Pseudomonadota; class Gammaproteobacteria; order Vibrionales; family Vibrionaceae; genus Vibrio; species Vibrio sp. Isolate22. The sequence goes on from NZ_JAKEUW010000051.1 coordinate 32,359, forward strand.
TTTATTGGCATGTTCTTCGTCTAAGGGAATAGGCAAGCACGTAAGGTTGGGGTGAAGTTGCTCTGCATAGCGTCGGCAGTAGTTGGGCGCAACCGTCGTCATAGTGTGATTGGATTGAGCCGCCATAAACAGAGACTGCTCGAAACCTGCAAGCGTAAGGGCAATATTTCGATCTAGTTGCAGATCGGTAAGCACTTCATCCAGTGCCCACGTTTCGCTTTTTTCCCATACAATATTGATATGCGGATATTTAAGAAAAGCCTCAAGGTTCCACTCTTCCTGTAAGGCCGGATGATCTTTTCTGAGATATACCACTGGCATATCGTGGAACAGGATCTCGAAATCGATAAAGTATGGCAGCGCATCTAGAGACTCTTTCGAGCGCGGATGGCTTTCTCGCCCTGAAAAGCCGATATCAGACTCACCACGCACGATAGAATCTATTGAATCGTAATCCCAGTTGCGCATTTTAATCTTCGCGTTGGGATAGCGTTGATACACACTTTGCGTCAGCTCATTAAGCATGATTAGTGACAGCGGTGATTCCGCCTCTAGATTCAGTCGCACATCTTTGGGAGCATCATCACCACGAGTCGTGAGAATTTGGCTGCCAATCTGCAACCAGTCTTGAAGATCTTTGACCATACTTAACGCGAGTGGAGTCGGTGTTAATCCTCTTGGTGTTTTTACAAACAGAGGATCATCAAACCAGTCTCGAAGCTTAGTCAGTGATTTACTCACTGTTGAAGGCGTGACGTTAAGCTTTTTGGCAGCTTTTGAAACACTCTGCTCTTGCAAAAGCAATTGCAGAGTGAACAACAGGTTCAGATCAAGACGGGCTAGTGGCTTCTTCATAATCACTTTTCACTTGGGAAGGACCTACCCATAGTATTAGAGCAATACTGATAACTCCACCAGCAGCCAGTATAAATACCAACATATTCAATGCACTTAGCCCGATAACGCCCATCAACCAGATAAACAGTGCCGACGTGCATACTTGAGAAACACCAAGTATCGAACTCGCCACGCCCGCTCGTTGTGAATAGCCACTCAATGCTTGGCTCATTGCGACGCCAAAACCGAGCGAGAAGCCACCGCACACGAAGGCAAAACCGATAAGCGTTACGTAATGCCCCAAGCCGCCATCAATCGATGCGAGCAGCAAGACAGCCGCAATCACGAAACATATTTGAGATGCTAGCATCAGGCTTTTCTGCCTAAATATATTCAGTGCAAACGGCGCAGAGAACGACACCAACATACTGACTAGTGCAGTAAGAGCCATGGTATAAGAGTACTGACCTCGGTCGAAACCAAGTTCGGTCATGATCAACATCGGAGACACATTCACGTAAGTCAAAATCGCTGTCACGCCCAAGCTGGTCATGATCACTCGACTGATAAACAAGGGAGCCTTGAAAGTTTCGATTGAAGACGTTTGATATACGGAAGCCTCTGTTACTTCCAAATCTTTTCTACTCGGCTTAGTTTCTCTTAGTACTAACACCGACAACAAACACACCACTACACCCATGCTTGCCATGGTCGTGAACAGACTCGGCCATGGGTATACCATCATGATTAAATGGCCGATCACAGGCGCAAGCACAGGTACAATACAAGTAATGCCGTTCATCATCGATAGCACCTTGGCGCGCTTCTGGTCATCTAGTACATCTCGTAAAATGGCAAATGCCACCACATAACATGAACCCGCACCAACGCCTTGGAAAAAGCGTACCGCTAGAAACGGCTCTGCGCTGGTTACCATTCCACCTAGCATTGAAGAGGTAGCAAACACAATCGCACCGAAAATCGCGACAGGCCTTCTTCCTACCTTGTCGGCAAATTTACCGGCGAACAACATGGTGGTTGCCATTCCAGCCAAGTAGATAGAAAACGCAATATGGAGCTGCGCCTCTGAGGCATTTAGGTCAGCCGCGATTTGAGGTAAACCAACCAAATACAAATCAATTGCCGTTGGATACAAAAGAACAAGCGCGAAGCTACAAAACAGAAAACGATACATAACACCCTCACATAATTGGTGTGAGGATAATAAGAGCGAAACGCCCAACTACCGAGTGGCTTCTGCGACAACGGATCTTTCCATTTACGACAAACCATTTCTAAGTGCTCAATCTTTGATGGAGGCATACATCAAACAACTCACAACACATACCCCACCCATGATGAGATAACCCGCACTCATACCAAAGAATTTCACACTCATCCCTGCGATCAAATAAGTGAATAACCACCAGAAATGCGTCAAAGAGAAGTGCGCTGCAAAATACGGAGCGGTCTCTTCACCCTCGCACGCTTGGGTGATCAATAGGCCTGCGGAAGTTTGAATACAAGACATTCCTACTCCCATGGCTAAACACATTACACCAAAACCGACCCAACCAGGCGTGAAGCTACCCACTACAAAAGAACCACAAATTGTCAGTAAACCTATCCAGTGGAAATGTTGAGGAGAATGATTTTCTAGCCACTTTGGTAACCGAAGTGCCATCAACATAGAACCCAAACCAACAACCATCATCGCTAATGCGGTTTGCGTTTCGTCACCATGCAGCACCTCATGCACATAGATAACAGTATTTACCAGCACCATCGCAGAAGCACTGGCCGCTGCCAGATACGCAAACCATAAAGCTCTCAATTTAGGTTTGTTCAAATAATTGCGCAACCCTTGTATCACACTAAGTTTCTGAGTTTTATAAGGTGGTTCTGTTACTCCTTTCAAATTCGGAAGTGTGCACAGTAGGATCAAAATCCCAGACAGCAAAAAAGTAGCTGCATCAAGCATGAACAGCTGCCTAAAACCAATTAAGCTCAGCAATAAGGCCGTTAACATTGGGCTAAAGATCTGTTCAAGATCGTAAGCCATTCGGCTGAACGACAGGGCTTTCGCATACTGTGTTTTATCCACCAACACCAATGGCAACGTGGATTGAAACAGCGGAGTAAACCCCGCAGAACATGCATTAATGAGAAACATCAACACATAGACTTCCCATACTTCAGTGACAAACGGCAAACATACAAATAGCAACGCCCTAATCAAATCGAGCGCGACCAAAGTCCGCCTTTTCGGTAACTTATGTGCGATAGCACCAAATACCGGGGCTAATCCAATGTACGCCAACATTTTCAAAGCGAAAGCGATACTCAGCACCATTCCAGCGTCATCACCCGACAGTTCATAAGCAAGCAACGCCAAGCAGATAGAGCTCATGCCCGTGCCAACCAAAGAGATAATCTGCGCGGACAGCAGACGTATATAGTCTCGGTTGCGCCACATTGGCGTCGTGTTCATTTCAGTGATCATTCATTCACCTCAATCCGACCCATCAAGTCAGAGAATAGCCCACTGAACCAAAGTTTGACGCTGTCCCAAAGTCGCACCATCCAAGAGCCTTATTTTACAGATTGATCCGCGACTAAAACGTAACTTGCCACCGTATTCCCGTTGCTCTTCCAGACGACTTTGCCCACCTCAGCTCCCTGCTCAACAGGCGCAATAAGCGGATCAATCATTACCACAGATTTTTGCAGCGAATCGACTAACCCTCTAGGCATAGTCAAGTACGCATCTTCGGCTATCTTGGCACTAACTTGTTCGATATCCCCCTTCCACACTCGCACCTGAGATTCAACTTGATTCTGCTGCATCACTTGTTTGGTATCGTAGAAACGAAATCCATAACTCAGTAGGTTCTTTGAAGCCGTGGTTCGTGCTTGCGGGCTATTGGTACCCATCACGACCGATATCAACCGCATCTTACCTTCCGTCGCAGAGCTGACTAAGCTGTAGCCAGCATTCTCGGTGTAACCCGTTTTACCACCATCAACGTTAATGGACTTGTCCCAAAGCAGCTTGTTTCGATTGTATTGAGTGATCTCATTCCATTTGAACAAACGCTCTTGGTATAACGCATAAACGTCTGGTACATCCTTAATGATCGACCGCATCAAAATCGCCATATCAAGCGGAGAAGTTTGAATGCCTTCGCCATCTAAGCCATGCGCATTCACAAAGTTAGTATCTTGCAGCCCAAGCGATTTCGCCCAACCGTTCATTAGGCTAACAAAAGCCTGCTCACTTCCCGCGATGTGTTCGGCCAAAGCGACAGAAGCATCATTACCCGACTGAATGATCACCCCTTTCATAAGGTTCGAGATCGAAATCTCATCTCCAGGCTGAATAAACATCTTGGACGACTCTGAAAATTTTGCCGACCACGCATTTTCACTGACCGAGACTTTATCCTGCCACGTCAATTTACCGGACTTAATCTCTTGTCCAATGACATAAGCCGTCATCAACTTCGTCAAACTGGCGGGTGCTAATATCGCGCGTGAGTTTTGCTTTGCAATGATGGTGCCTGACTGAAAGTCCATCAAAACATAACCTTTGGCGGGCAACTCAGGCGGATTGGGCGTTACCACCGCCAAGCTTGGTGCACTGATCCCCGCTAACGTTAAGCAAGCCAAGGCTAGTCGCCATCGAAGCTTCGCTCTAAACTTCATTTTAGTCTTTGCTTTCACAGCAAAATAGGAGGTGACCCTGAACTTCAATACCGAGACCGGACTCATAACGTATCCTCCAAAGTCAGTGCCGCAACATCGCCGATATAACATTGTCGACCCACTTGATTGGTCGTAATGTATTGATGAGTTTCCGAACCTTTGCCGCACACCAAGATAAGGTCACCTGTGCGACTCAATTGTTTGGCAACCTGAATCGCCTCATGGCGGTCACTAATTTCGTAGCAAAGCGTACTACTCACTTGCGAAGTTAATGCCCGGAAAATATCCTCCTGCATTTCGCCAAGTGGGTTATCTGAAGTGAAAATAACAACATCAGAATGGGTAGCGCATAATTTGCCAATGTCAGCGGCATCCCGTATTCGGTCGCCCGTCACACCGACGACCGTTATCACTCGCTGAGCCAACTGAGAGTGAATGCCTTGGTACAGAGCTGAAAGGCCATCAAAGTTATGGGCATAATCCACTAAAGCCAAAGCACCATTGTCTAGCGATAGATACTTTGAACGCCCGTCAGGTGCAACAACACCATTCAGCGCGTTTGCGATGTCCGATAACGACCACTTCAATGTCAGCAGGATTGCCGCTATCGCTAAGAGATTCTCTACATTAAACTGGAAGGGAAGTTGGCTAAAAACAGGCTCTTTTCTCCCTTGATTATTGAGAATAAAAGTAGCGCCAAATTGCTCAACCTTCAGTTGTTCAACATAAAGATCTGCCTCTGGATTGTGCATTGAGAATGTCACAACATTAACTCGGCTGCTTGCTCGCTCTATCGCAACATTGGCGTGCGCATCATCTAGGTTGATCACCGCAAAACCATTAGGTTGAATACGATCTAAAATCTGAAGTTTCGCCTGAACATAGCCATCAACCGTTCTGTGATAATCAAGGTGGTCACGACCAATATTGGTGATCACCCCAACAGACAACGCTACAAATCCGGCTCTGTCTTGCACCAATGCATGACTGCTTAACTCCATAACGTTATCCGTGACCTGCGCTTCAGCCATGTCCTTAAACAAGCTCAACAGAGTGACACCATCTGGTGTGGTATTACTCAGCTCTTGTTTCTTGCCCGCGAACTCCACACCGAGCGTTCCAATGTAGGCGCTCCGTTGCTTGTGCTCGAGGATCTGATTCAAACCATGAGCAACGGTCGTTTTTCCATTTGTTCCGGTAATACCAATGTGATTAATCTTCTTATGTGGGTATCGATAAAAAGCCTTAATAAGCAACAAACTTTGGTAATGACTTCCAGTCACCAACACAGGCACCGATGCTGAAATAGGTTTTGTTGCAATAATGGCAACCGCCCCATTCGCAATCGCACTTTCAATATAACGATGACTGTCATGAGTAGCCCCTTCGCGGCAAACAAACACATCCTTAGACTCAATATGCTCACTGTTTGTTGAGAAGCGCCTAATCGACAATGCGTCCAGTTGTTTTAAAAAGCCTTTCAATTTGTCACTCAACATCCACTTGTCCCTTAAGTTGGCTAGGATTTCTTGATTAAGTTGAGTATATTTTGCTTAACAACATCGATGAAATTGAACAAATCAATTCAAGTTATTAGTTGCTTTGATAGCCTGGATTCTTTTGTGTTACCTCTACCAGATGCGAGTATTGCTGTGAAAGATCTTAATTGGCGTGGAATCGACCTCAACCTGCTTCTGACTTTTGATGCACTTTTTCGTTTAAAGAGTGTTTCTGCAGCCTCAAAAGAACTGCACTTGGGGCAGCCAGCCACCAGCTACAACTTAAAGCGACTCAGAGAACTGTTAGGGGATCCTCTGTTCGAAAGGCAAGGTAATGCGATGCTGCCGACAATTAGAGCGCACGAAGTTGCCCCCAAAGTTCAGCAAATTTTGGCAATTTTCACACAAGATATTTTACCTGCCGATAAATTTGAATCAGAAAGCTATGCAGGAAAGTTCATCATTGGTGTCAGCGACTACGCAGAACAAATTTTTGGTCCGGACATTTTCGACTCACTTCAACAACTGGCACCTCAAAGCAAAGTACTGCTAAAACCGGTAGACAGTTCTAACTGTGTTACTTTGCTTGAAGAACAAGATACTGACTTGTGCATTGGTGTATTTCACGAATTACCAAGCCACCTCAACACCACCTTTCTTTATCGAGAGAAGCACCTCTGCACCTTTGATAACAGGGTATTAAACACCAAGCTACCAATTCCGTTAGAAACCTACTTAGACACACCGCAAATGATCATTACGGCGAATCAAGAGTTAACCAGCCAAGTCGACGGTACATTGGAAAAAATGGGAGTAAAACGAAATGTAGTACTTGGGACGACCCGTTTTCTAACGATTCGCAGGATGCTTTCAGGAAGAAATCTGTTGGCTGTAATGGCCGAGATGGTCGGTCGTTCTGAGTTAATTGACGATGACTTGGTGTTATGCGAACCACCAATTGCGATCCCGGACTTTGACATCAACATGGTGACCTTGAAGCGAAATGCAAGCCACCCGCGCATACAGTTCCTTACACAGCTCGTCCAAAACTTAGTTCAAGAAAAAGTGAGAGAGCTACGACTTATAAAATAGACCTTATAAAATATGTTAACGCAGGCAAGAGTTAACGAAATAAGCAAGGTTTTGACTCGATTCATTTGAAACTAAAACTCAGATCTTGTCCCCCCAAAATACAGATTATTTATCGGCAACCAATTTACAAAAGTTATCAAAACGATAAAAACAATCACCCGGAAAATATCTAGGAATAGCATTCATATACACAGCAAATTCCGGCTTAATTATTTTAGAAAAATTCAAAAATAATTAGAAAATAAGCCCTAACTTTACTGAGTAATTTGTTAGGCTTGGCAACAAATATTTACAATCCAACTAAAAATTAATTGGATACTTAGAGGTTGCTTTTTTGAATATGAAATTATTCGGCAGTTCTTTGATTCTTTCAGGAACTGCATTAGGGGCTGGCATGCTTGCTATTCCCATGGTGTTGGCTCAATTTGGCTTCATGATCAGCTCAGTGCTGATGCTACTCATCTTTATCGGCACCACATACTCAGCTCTCCTATTGGCAGAAGCGTGTACCAAAACCAAAGATAACAGTGGCATGAGCAGTGTTGCTTGCCTCACTCTGGGCAGCAAAGGAAAACACTTTATCAATGCACTCTTTTACTTACTGCTGGTATGCATGCTGATCGCTTATATCCTGGGTGTCGGTGACATCATCCATAAGCTTTTACTCGATGTAGGTGTAGATGTGTCTACCTCTGCAGCTTACACAGCTTTTAGCCTATTAACAGGTGTGATTGTTGTGGCGGGCAAGTCTTACATCGACAAACTGAATCGTGGCTTATTCATCTTGATGGTGGTGATGCTGTTTATTGTGATTGCCTCTCTGTTTAGCAATATTCGTCTTGATTACCTGACTCAAACTAGCCAATACACGGCGAATGACGTGGTGCAATACAGCGCGGTTATCTTTACCAGCTTTGCCTCTATGGTGGTGATCCCGTCACTGGTTATCTACAACCGTGAAGCAACTCAAAAGCAGATCCGCAATATGATTCTATTGGGCTCTGTGATCCCTCTAGTCTGCTACCTCACTTGGCTGTTCGCGATTATCGGAAACCTTGGTACAGACGCGATCAGTCAGTTCCACAACATTTCAGAGCTAATCTCTGCGTTTAGTGGTCAATCGTCTTGGCTAAAAGTCGTGATTGCACTGTTTTCTGCGCTTGCATTGGTGACCTCTTTCCTTGGTGTATCCATGGCGCTATACGACCAAAACAAAGATGCTGTGACTAATAACAAGTTAATGGCTTACGCTTTGACCTTTGTGTTGCCGCTGGTATTAGCTGAGCTGTTCGCTAGCCAATTCGTCAGCATGTTGGACTATGCTGGCATGGTGTTGGTGTTCCTCGCGATTTGGGGCCCTCTCGCTATGGTGGTGAAAGTTCGTAGACCTGACTTCCCTCACCTACAAACCGAGGGCAGCTACACCGCAGCAGGCGGCGACACAGCACTTGTTGCTACCTTTGGCTTTGGTGCGTTGATTTTCGTATCTTGGTTTATGGGTTAGAGTTTATGGGCTAGCCCGAGCGTCTGTAATAAAAAAGCCCGTGAATCCTGTGATTCTGATGTGACCCCGTAAAGTTGGACATTTCTGTTAAGCGGCTTTCAAGGCCTGAGTTCGATATTCTATCGGAGTCAGGCCTTTTAGTTTCACTTTTATACGTTTGGTATTGTAGTACTCGATGTATTCTTTAATTTGCTCTATCAGAGCATCTGCATCTTCAAAGCTTTGGTTGTGATACATCTCTGTTTTGAGTAAAGCAAAAAAGTTTTCAGCAACCGCATTATCCAAGCAGTTACCTTTTCTCGAC
>NZ_JAKEUW010000052.1:0-41163 GCF_022398115.1 Vibrio sp. Isolate22
TCATGGATAGCCTCGGCTTCAAGACCGCAAAGGCATTTAGCCTCAGAGTTAGGTTTAAGAGTCAGTGTAATAAGTGATGCTGTCTGGTGAGACTTTACTATTTTAAAGCCTTCCCAGAATGAAGATAGGAAAGTATGATTCGGCATGAAAACGGTAGTTTGTGTATGATTTTTGTTTGGCGACTAAACCATATCACTTACTACCGTTTTTGTTTTTAGTTCCCGCTAATCCGCGATGAACCTTTTTTTTTGAAGCAACTTTGAGTGTGCTAATAGTTAATTACAGCGAATCAACACACTGTGGGAAGATCGCTTGGAAGCCTTCAGCGTGTTGACAGCTTCTGCCGCCCGCCTGGCCACCTGAGTTACGTCTAAAGTGGTTGCCACGGTTTTCTGCTAGGTTTTCGTAGAAGGTCCATAGGTGCTCTTGACCTTGCATGCACTCAATAGCGGCTTTCTTGCTTTCCCATACTTCAGAGATATCTAGGAAGGTATTTGGTTTCCATTCCATCTGCTCACTTTGGTGCGGTTCGAATAGGTAAACCTGAGGTGCGCCTAGTACTTTCTCACCTGGGTTATGACCCCAAGCTTGTGCGATCATGCGGCACTGTAGAGTGATCTCAGTTGCGTACATGTGGTCTGTGTTGTACGGGTCCCATTTAGAGTGCGTCATGATGAACTCTGGTTGAATCTCACGGATCAGGTCGACGATCTGGTACTTACCTTCTTTGTCGATTTCCAGTGGGTAATCACCGAAGTCGAAGAAACGAATGTCACTTACGCCAAGCGCTGCCGCTGCCGCTGTCGCTTCTTCATGACGAATACGCTTAACGTCTTCAAGTGTCATGCCCTCTTGTTTCCATAGCTTTGCAGACTCGCCACGCTCACCGTATGAAAGACATGCAATGGTCACTTCGTAGCCCAACTTCTGGTGAAGGGCGATGGCACCGCCACAACGCCATACAAAATCTGCTGAATGGGCACTGATTACTAAAGCTGTTTTCTTTGTTGTCATGTTATTAATCCTTTATTTACTCTTGAGCTCGTCTGATGAGCGTGTCTTTTATGTTCTTTGTTCGGTTAAAATTGTTCGGTATCGATTTCGGCTTGAGTGGGTGCGTTGTAGCGACCGCCAACAAATGCCTTTTGCGGTGCAGTGCGCTCAACCAGCTCTAGCAGGGCGTTCGAAACCGTGTAGTGCTGCGCGTTTAAGTTGTCTTCTAGATGCTTAAAGTTAGTGGTGCCTGGTAGTGCAATCGAATGAGGCGCTTTAGCCAGCGTCCATGCCAATGCAAATTGAGCCAGAGTTGGCGCAGGTAGTGATACATTCTCTTCAGCAAAAATCGGCAGCAGAGAAGCGAATTTATTCACGGCCGATAAGTTAGATTCAAAGTTTTCTGCATTAAATCTCGGCATCGCATTACGAATATCACCATCAACAAATTGATTGCTTTGCAGCTCACCACTCAGGATGCCGCGCCCTACAGGGCTGAAAGACACAAAGGTACTTCCCAGCTCTTGGCATTTATCAATCACTGAGATCTCTGCGTTGCGTGACCACAATGAATACTCCGACTGAACCGCTGCTATTGGGTGGATTTGGTGCGCCTTTTCCAGCGTGGTTGCCGATACCTCAGATAGGCCAAGGTGTTTGATTTTGCCTTCATCAACCAGTCTCGAAAGTTCACCAATGCTCTCTTCAATCGGCACAGATTTATCCCAGCGGTGCAGATAATAGAGGTCAATCACATCGGTATTGAGACGCTGCAGCGCCTCTTCACAGGTTTGACGAATGGTTTGTGGGCGACCATCAATCGCGCGTTTACCGTCCGGGCCTTTAAACATGCCGCACTTGCTGGCAAGGAAGAATTCATTACGGCGATGACCTACTGCTTTAGCGAGTAGTTTCTCGTTGTTACCAAACCCATAAAGAGCTGCGGTATCCAGCATGTTGTAGCCAAGATCAAGCGCCTTATTAAGTAGCTTGATGCTGTGCTCTTCACTTGGAGGTGTCCCGTATGCGTGAGAAACGTTCATACATCCAAGGGCGACTGGTGCGAGTGAGTGCTCACCTATAGTAATCATCGCCGGGCTCCTTACTCTTGCTCTAGCAGTTGTTCTAATGCGTGCAGTGTCTCCATTGCTGGTAGGCAGCTTGCCACACTTGAGTTTGGTTCGCGGCCTGTGCGAATCGCATCGAAGAACTCACGGTCGATTAGTTCGATGCCGTTGTTTGAAACCGCGACACCTTCTAGTGAAATCGGGTTCTCTTTGCCATCGAATAGATCGTCGTAGCGAGCGATGTAGGTGCCTTCGTCACAGATGTAGCGGAAGAAGGTGCCAAATGGACCGTCGTTGTTGAATGAGAGTGATAGCGTACATAGCGCGCCAGATGGCGTTTTCATACCAATGCTCATGTCCATTGCGATGTTCAGCTCTGGGTGAATAGGGCCTTGCAGTGCTTGAATCTTTGATGCCTTCTCACCGGTTTGGTATTGGAAAAGGTCAACAGTGTGACAAGCGTGATGCCATAGTAGGTGATCAGTCCAAGTGCGCGGCTCACCTTTTGCGTTGGTGTTAGTGCGACGGAAGAAGTAGGTTTGAACATCCATTTGTTGAATGTTTAGCTCGCCAGCTGCGATCTTGTTGTGGATCCACTGGTGGCTTGGATTAAATCGGCGAGTGTGACCAGCCATAGCGACAACGCCAGTTTTCTTTTGAGTCTCAACCACTTTGTAGCTGTCTTCAATGTTGTCTGCCATTGGGATTTCAACCAGAACATGCTTGCCAGCTTCCATACATGCGATAGCTTGCTCAGCATGCATTTGAGTTGGTGTTGCTAGAATCACAGCATCGACGTTGTCAGATTTCAGTGCTTCTTCAAGTGAAGAGAAACCTTGAGCTGTTTGATTGTAATCTGTGATGAGTTGATCAAGTTTGTCCGCTTCAGGGGCAACCATCGCAGTAACGGTAACGTCGTCGATATTACGCAGTGCCTCTAAATGTTTTTGGCCGAATGCACCCGTAGCGCCTACTACACACACTTTCATAATCATTCCTTTTGTATTCAAGCGATTAAATTATTGGATATTTTGTAATTTCGTTGCGGTCGATTCAGTATTCTCGACCTGCAGTTGTTCTATGATCTGGTCAGACAGTTGAGCGAGAGGTTGATCTGACGCTTCGATGTTGAGTCCACCTAGCGATTGATGCCAGTTCATTGCCCCTTTGACCATCGAGTGACTCATGCCTAGCTCGTTTAAGGTTGCTGCGACCTCTTTTAATTCTGCGTGGCGTCTCTGACCGTGGTTGAGCATGCGCTCCATGTGATAACGACTTAGGTGACTCAGATCTAATCCCGGGTAGGTGTGGCTTAACGATTTGAGTACGTGATGTTCAACACCTGATTTACGTGCTGCCAGAACACACTCTGTGGTTAGCGCCTCTAAGCCTTTAACCATGACTGATCGCATCATTTTTATGCTTGATGCATCGCCTACGTTTTCTGAGATAACCTCAATGTCGAAACCCAGTAGAGTTAGGTATTCAGCGACCTTGTCGGCTTTTTGTCCGGACAAGTAGAGCGGAATATTAGGCTGTGATGTCAATACTGGCGCCATGATGGCAATGTCGATGTACTCAGCGCCTTGCGCTTTAACTAGCTTTGCAAGTCTTTGCTTGGCTTGCGGAGAGCAAGAGTTACAGTCGAGTACAATCTGTTTTTCAGTCAGAGAGCCTGCGATCTGCAGCAGTGCCTGTTCAGCTTGGTCAGCGGTGACTAGGGAAAAAATAAGTTGTGCGCCGTGAATTGCTTCTTCAGGACGAAATGTCCCTTGCACACCTTGATCAATATATTCGAGAAGTTTTTTCTCTCGGGTAAATATATTGTTCGTCTTTATGTCAAAGGCATTAATTATTTCAGGTGCTCGATCATTCCAAGAAGAAATAAATGTTTTTGCTGCTTCGCCAAAACCAACAAATGCAATCCTACTGATTTTCACCATAACCACCTTTTTGTTCGTTAATTATCTTTGGCTATGGTCAAACACTATCATTTGGTATTGAGTGCGGATAATCAATTTAATTCAAAGGGTATTCAATTTTGAAAATAATAGGGTTATTACAGCGACATTTTAACTCCGTTTGTTCGCAATAATTGTAAGAAGTGAGTTTGTACAGAAGTGAGTTTGTACAGAAGTGGCAAACCAGTTTTTGCGGACCGTCAAACCAATGGGTCTGGATTGTTCTTCACCTTCATAAGGAAGAGCAACTAAATGCCCCTCATCGAGATCGCGTCTGATTTGATGTTGGGAAAGAAGGGTTAATCGATCACTGCCCAGTAATAGCTCTTTAACTAGCATTTGCGAGCTTGCTTCAATTAAACGATTCGGTACTTCCAGTGAGGCTTTGGTAAACATATCTTCGAACATTTTACGTGCGGGTGTTGCACTAGAGGAGACAACCCAGCTTGATTCTTGAAGCTCTTTGATACTGACTTTTTCTCGGTTTGCTAGAGGATGGTCTGCACGCGATAAAATGGTGTTCTTCGATTCAAATAAAGTTTCTTGACGAATATCGGTGCTAGGAACGGGAAAGCGTAGAGCGCCAATTAGAATATCAATTTCGCCATATTTTAGGTGGTTGAGTAGGTCTTTATAAGGGCCGTCAATGACGTGTATTTGGCAGTCAGGATAGGCGTTGGAAAACTCATTAATGGTACTTGGAAGCAAGCAGGTTCTCGCGAGAGGTAAACAACCGACTGTGATCACTGAGCTGTGTCGGTTACTCAATAAGTTGACCTCATCAAGTCCTTGTTTTATCTCAACAAAAGCGAGTTTGCTCGCCTTGTCTAATGCAGCTCCTGCTTTAGATAGTGCGATGCCAGTACTGGTCTTTTCAAATAAGGTAAACCCGAGTATTTCTTCAAGATCTTTTGACGCTCGATAGACCGATGATTGAGACACTTCAAGCAAACGGCTCGCCTCGGTAAAGCTTTGTCCGTTAGCGACGGCGACTAGGGCTTTTAGTTGTGTGGTGGTGATATTAAACAGATAACGCTGCACACTATTTTTGCGTTGTTTCGTGGCAATTTTTAGCGCATTAGAGATGCCTTGACTGATGTTTTCCAGCGCACGGTCAATTCGAAAAGCGAAGGCTTCACCCTGTTTCGTTGGCGTCATGCCATCACTGGTGCGTTCAAACAGCTCACTGTTCATATTCTTTTCAAGCTTGGAGATAGCTTGTGTTATTGCGGGTTGAGAAAGGAAAACCGTGTCAGATGCTTTGCTAATACTTCCTGTATGAACGACTTCAGATATCGCCCTAAGGTGGCGCAAATTTGGGATGTTAAACATACGGTTTCCTTACCACTGAACGTTGGTTACGGTACGAAATATGAAATAAATCACAGTTTGGGTTTTTAGAGTTCAAACTCTATTAATAATCTGGCTCGAAATAGTCGACTCCCTTATCAATGGACATATTAGTAACGGAATTCAAACACTCTATGAAGTAGCGAATGATATATTGTTTCTAAAGTGTGACTTAATTCTCCAAAATTAACCAATTTGTAAAATATCAAATTTAACCATTTATTGATGGTGATTATGTTTATTTTTTATTCTTAAGTTTCTGATTTTTTGTGGTTATTTATGTTTATCTCTGACCCTTGAAGAGTGAGGGTTATCTAATTTTTGAATAATGCTTTCAGTAAGTGAATTTTGTTTTGTTAATTCCTAGTGTTAGTTTTATCGGCAATGAAACAGGAGGTTCCATAGAATGAAAACTATAAAGACACTATCACTGGCTGTATCACTGGCATTTGCTGCAAACACATCAGCTGCGGATATCGATATTACAATAGGTCATGTCGACTCTCAGGATTGGACGATCTCTAAGAAAGGGGCTGCGACACAGGTATTCAAAAATATCGTAGAAGCGGAATCTGGCGGTCGTATCGCGGTTAACATCTACCCATCAGGTCAACTTGGTGGTGAAACAGAGCTGCTTCAGTCTACACAAGAGGGAATGCTGACCATGACGATGGTGTCTGGTGCTTATTCTAAACTGTGTAAAGAAGCCAATGTTCTTGAAATTCCTTACCTTTTCCCATCTGCACCTGTTGCTTGGGAAGTGCTAGATGGCGAGTTTGGCCAGCAACTTAATGAGCAATGTTTAAAACAAACAGGTCTACGTAACCTGGCTTACGGTGAGACAGGCTTCCGTCACTTCACTAACTCAAAACGCGAAATCAAATCTCCTGATGATCTAAAAGGTCTGAAGATTCGTGTAATGACAACCCCGCTTTATGTTGAGCTGCTGAAATCTTTAGGTGCCGAGCCTACACCTATTGCCTTCCCAGAAGTACCAGCCGCTCTAACAACCGGTGTTATTGATGGTCAAGAAAACCCAGTGAGCGTTATCAGCGCGAACAAGTTCTACGAGCTTCAAGAGTACATCACGCTGGATGGTCACGTGTATGGCACCGATTTCTTATTAATGAACGACGATTTCTACCAAGGTTTATCTGACGCAGACCGTGCGATCATCGATCGTGCAGCGCAAGTTGCAGGTACGGTTGGCCGAGCTGTTCAGCAGGTTAACTCTGCAGAAGGCCTAGAAACGCTAGGTAAGAAAGGCATGAAGATTACATCATTGACAGTAGA
Organism: Vibrio sp. Isolate22; assembly: GCF_022398115.1. Classification (NCBI taxonomy): domain Bacteria; kingdom Pseudomonadati; phylum Pseudomonadota; class Gammaproteobacteria; order Vibrionales; family Vibrionaceae; genus Vibrio; species Vibrio sp. Isolate22. The sequence goes on from NZ_JAKEUW010000052.1 coordinate 6,665, forward strand.
GCAGCAGAAGCAATTCCGCGACAAAACTCAGCCTGCAGTAATCAAGTGGCTTGAAGGTACCGTAGATTCGAAATGGATCGATGGCGCACTTCAAGCGGTTGAGACTGCAACGAAGTAACTCTGATGTTCGCAGCATTGATGCTTTCAATGCTGCGCTTTCCCAAGGAGATAGGGAACTATGATGGAACAATATAAAAAACTATTGGCATTCTGCGCAGGTTCGTCTCTGTTTGTACTGTTTGCAGTCATGCTGGTCACCACCATCTCGCGTTATTTCTTCAATACCTCGATCCTTTGGGGTGAAGAGCTATGTAAGTACTCAATGATCTACGGTGTGATGTTTGGTACGTCTCTTTGTTACCTAGAGGGGCTACACATCAAATTTGCGGTTTTAGATTCAGTTAAGTCGGCCATTTTCCAAAAGGTATTGGCGATTGTGGTTGATATCGCAGTGCTAGTATCGGCAGGCATCATGACTTACTCAGGTTACTTATTTGTCATGAAACGCGGTGGTATCGAATCACCAGGTATTGGCTTGAGCATGTACTACTTCCAGTCTGCGTTAGTTGTTGGTGGTATCTGTCTGTTTGTTGCCGCTCTATTGCGTCTCGCACAACACGTCACGCTATCTCGACGCGCCAATGCGCCAGTCTCTTCTCTCACTCAAGGCGATGTATAAGGATCTACTATGCCATCAATAGCTTTAATGGGCGGTATGCTCGTATTTGGTGTTCCGCTAGTGTTTGCCATTATTTTGGCTATGTCGTTCTACGTAACGAGCACTCCAATCTCAATCAGCCTTGTTGCACAACGAATTTTTAGCGGATTAGACTCATACTCTATTCTGGCTGTTCCACTGTTTGTTCTAGCCGGTGAGCTGATGAACAAGAGTGGTATTACAAATCGTATTATCGATTTTGCTAACGCCTTGGTGGGACACTTCCGTGGTGGTTTAGCACAAGTAAATATCTGGTCTTCGGTAATGTTTGCCGGGATCTCAGGTTCAGCGGTAGCAGACACTTCTGCACTGGGTCGAGTGTTTATCCCTCAAATGGAAAAAGAAGGCTACAGCAAAGAGTTTTCATCGGCACTGACGGCTGCCTCTTCGGTGATTGGTCCTATGATTCCACCGAGTATTCCGGTGATCATCTACGCACTTATCGCCAGTGGTGTCTCGGTTCCTGCGCTGTTCTTAGCGGGTATTGTTCCGGGTGTTTTGTCGGCGATTGCCCTGTCAGTGTTTGTTTTCTTCTATGCGACCAAGCATAAGATTGTGAATACCGGTGTACGAACCAGTCGTCGCAAAGCTTTGGTTAAAGCCTTTGTACCACTGACGATGCCAATCTTTATCCTTGGCTCAATTCTAATGGGTATCGTGACACCGACTGAAGCGGCTGCCTTTGCTGCATTCTATGCGCTGTCGGTAGGCATGTTCATGTACAAATCAATCAAAGTCAGTGACTTACCTGAAGTGTTTATGCGCTCAATGCGCGACTCTTCTATCGTATTGATTTTGATTGCAGTTGTCTCTGTAGCAAACTGGTTACTAACCTTCTCGCGTGTACCTCAATACATTAGCCAACAGGTTCTTAGCACTATCTCAGATCCGATTATGTTCCTAATCATGGTGAACCTAATCCTACTGGCAGTGGGCCTGTTTCTTGAAGGCATTGCAGCCATGCTAACCCTGATTCCAATCTTCCACCCGATTGCGATGAGTTTTGGTATCGACCCTGTTCACTTTGGCATTGTGGTTATCTTCAACCTAATGATTGGTTTGATTACACCACCAATGGGCATCTGTCTGTTTGTCTCCAATACTATTTCCAAGGTCGGGATTGCTGCGATATCTAAGCAAGTTATTCCTCTATTCCTACTGGAAGTTGTGGTGCTGTTCTTCATCACTTTCGTACCACAAAGCGTGCTCTTCTTACCGAAATTATTCGGCTACTAGAGAAAAACAATGTTTGTATTTGAAGTGTTGCTGCCACTGATTTTTATCGTGGCAGTAGGGTTCCTCACGACCAAAAAAGGCTTTTTTAGCCAACAATTCGTCGCTGAGGTGAGCAAGTTCGTGCTGTATGTATCGCTGCCAGCAGTGATCATCAGCAGCTTGAGTAGCATTGAATTAGGGCAGGTCATCCAAGTCAACTTCATGTTGGTGTACGCCATTGCAGGCTTGAGCGCGATGACTGTGGCGATATTGGTGAGCAAAGGCCTGCTCAAGTCCACTTGGACGGAAAGCTTCATCAATGGTTTGGGCAGCGGTATGCCAAACAGTGCGTTTGTTGGCTTTCCAGTGGTGTTATCGCTGTACGACGGCCAGTTCATTGAAGCATTTTTAATGTGTGTGCTGATTGAGAATCTGGTGTTTATCCCACTGAGTTTGATTTCACTGGAGTTTGCCCAAGGTCGTTCGTCAAGCATCAGTGAGCAGCTAAAGATTGTCGCGGGTCGTATTAGTCGCAATCCGATTATCTTGGCGATCAGCTTTGCTTTAGTCGTGAATATCACGGGAATTCGCTTGCCAGAATTCGTGACTGAAGGGGTATCCATTTTTGCGAAAACATCGGTCGCATTGGCGCTATTTGCTATTGGTGGGGCACTGGGGCAGTCGCTGAAATTTGAGCAGTTCAGGCGAATTGCTTTTGTGACGTCGATGAAGCTGGTGTTCTTCCCATTGGTGGTTGTTGCACTGCTGATGACGCTACCCGTTGAAGGTGACCTCAAGTATGTCTTACTGATCTTTGCTGCGTCTCCTATGTTGTCTATCTACCCGATTTTAGGTGGGCTCTATCAACAACAACGCTTCTGTTTAAACACTCTAATTATTACGACGGTGGCCTCTGGACTCTCGCTGTCCGTCGTTATTGCTATCACAACATCATCATAAAAATAGACGCCTGTAGAGCGTGAATGAAAAATAAGGTCATAACATGGAACAAGTTAAAATTGCTGTCGCTGGGGCTGGTCTGATCGGAAAAACACACATCAAACTGGTTTCTGAAAACGCGCAATGTCAGTTGGCGTCGATTGTTGATCCTTCTCCGGGTGCAAAAGAGGTTGCTGAAGAGTACGGCGTTAAGGTTTACGCCAGCCTAGAAGAGCTGTTTGCTCAAGACAAGCCAGACGGTGTGATCTTGGCGACACCAAATCGTCTGCATGCGATTCAAGCGCACGAGTGTATCAATGCTGGCGTGCCTGCCATTGTGGAAAAGCCAGTTACCGACTCGATCGAAGATGCCATTGAGCTTCTTAAACACGCAAATCGTGAAGAAGCAAAAATGCTGGTTGGCCATCACCGTGCATATAGCCCACTGCTAGAGACGGCTAAGTCGATTATCGACAGCGGCGAACTGGGTAAGACGGTGTCTATCATGGGCAGCGCGATGTTCTACAAACCTGATTACTACTATAACGAAGGCGAGTGGCGCAAAGTTAAAGGCGGCGGCCCGATCTTAATTAACATGATTCATGAGATTGGCAACCTGCGTCATTTGGTTGGCGACATTGTTGGTGTTCAAGCTCTGAATTCGAATGCGACTCGTGAGTTCGAAGTTGAAGATACAACCGCAATCTCGCTGCGATTTGCTAATGGCACATTAGGCTCATTCATGTTGTCAGATGCCTCAGCAAGTCCACGAAGCTGGGAGCAAACCTCGCAAGAGAACAAGACCTACGCGACCTACGAAACTGAAGATTGCTACCACGTGGCTGGCACTAACGGCTCGCTATCGATCCCGACAATGCAGATTAAGTCTTTTAAAGAGGGTGTGACACCTTCTTGGTGGAATGCGATGGAAGAGCGCCAAGAGCCAGTAACGCGTGAAGATCCACTTAAGCGTCAACTTGAGCATTTCTGCGCCTTAATTCGTGGCGAAGAACAGACACCAAAAGTCAGCATTTACGATGGCTTGCAAAATCTGTTGGTGATCGACGCCATCATCAAAGCGACAGAAACGGAGCAATACGTTCCGGTTCAAGATGTTACTGCACTGGTTAATTAAGGGAGTTTAGGATGAAGTATTCAATCGCGACTGTTTGTCTATCTGGCACTCTTGAACAGAAGATGCATGCAGCGGCAAAAGCAGGTTTTCATGCCATCGAAATTTTTGAAAATGACTTAACTCAGTACCGTGGTTCTGCAGCCGATGTTAAACGCATCGCTGACAGCATGGGGCTAGAGATCTTGGTTCTACAACCTTTCCGAGACATGGAAGGGATGCCAAATGGCTTGCGCGAAAAGAAATACAAGATGATGGAGCGCAAGATGGATCTAGCACATCAACTGGGCACAAAACGTCTAATGATGTGCAGTAACGTTAATCCACTCTCGACCAATAATCTTGACCGCTGCGCTGAAGATTTACATGCCTTGGCAGAACTGGCCAAGCGTGAAGATATGGAATTGGGTTACGAAGCGCTGGCATGGGGGCGTCATATTGCCGATTATGATGATGCTTGGAATTTGGTGAAGATGGTCGACCACCCGAATCTTGGCGTGGTATTGGACACCTTTCACATGTTTGCTCGTGGCAACACACTAGACACGCTGCGTGAAGATATTCCAGTGGAAAAGATTGCTCTAGTACAGGTCGCTGATGCGCCGAAAATGCAGATGGATATTTTGCAGTACAGCCGTCACTACCGTTGTTTCCCGGGTCAAGGCGATTTCCCTGTGATCGACTTTGTGAAAACACTCAAAGATAAAGGTTACGATGATTACCTCTCTCATGAAGTGTTTAACGATGAGTTCCGCGCCTCTTCTCCAAGAGAGAAAGCGGTGGATGGCGTGCGTTCGTTGAAATGGCTCGAAGATCAGACCAACAACCTGTTTGAGATGCCAAGCGTGTCTGATTTGAGCTTCATTGAATTTGCCGTAAAAGAGCGTGAAGATAATCCATTTACCGATGTGATTGAGTCATTGGGCTTTAGCAAAACACACAGCCATAAGAGTAAGAATGTCGACCTATACCAAGTAGGTGATATTAACTTCGTCTTTAACTACGAGAAAAACAGCAACGCTCAAGCGTACTTAGAAGGTCATGGTGAATCTGTGTGCGCGCTAGGCGTATTAACCAAAGATTCAGATCGTTTGGTTGAACTGGCAAAACGCTATAACAGTCCAGCGATTTTCCAAGCTCGCCAAGAAAATGAGCTGGATATTCCAACGCTTAAGAGTTCTAGCAACTTGATGATTCATCTATTGGATGAGAATCAGGCAGACAAGTTCTACGACGTCGATTTTAAGCCAGTAGAGCAGCAACCGGCAGTGAATGATAACTTGATTCGCGTTGACCACATTGGTCAGGTAGTGTCACCAGAGACTTTGCTGTCGAACATGTTCTTCTATAAGTCGATCTTTGGCTTTGTTCCTGAAGATAGCTTTGATCTGCCAGACATCAACGGCTTGATCACCAGTCGCACAATCAAGAGCCCGAACGAGAATATTAAGATCGCACTTAACAGTACCAGCGCTAAGCGCACTTCGGCTCAGCGATTCTTAAATGACTCCAATGGTGCGAGCATCAATCAGATTGCGATTGAGTGCCGAGATATCTTTAAAGCGGCGGCTAACCTATCGCCTATCTATCAATTGAAGATCCCGAATAACTACTACCTAGATATTCAGGCACAATTTGATTTGGAAGATGAGTCGATTGAACAGCTACAGAAGAACAACATTCTTTACACTGAAGATGACACAGGGGCGTTCTTCCATTTCTACACCAAGGAAGTGAATGGCCTGTTCTTTGAAGTGGTACAGCGAGTGGGCGAGTATAAGAAATACGGTGAAACCAACGCCTTTATTCGCTTGGCTTCCCAGTCTTATCAGGATTAAAGCTAATCAGCACCTCCGCTTTTGCCTTGAGCAGTAAGAAAGAGTGTGAGTAATCGGAAAGCCATCACTGAATTCAGTGGTGGCTTTTTTCTTAGGCTTACTGCGATAAATACGCATCTCACTGACGCTGCATCGCTCTCAAAAATCAGCACTACTTACCATACAAGAATTGCTTTATTGCGAATTCGGTTAAGACTGAGATAAAGGTAGAGGCAAGGGACTCATTTCCAATTTTTTTCTAAAAGCTTCGTCTTTTTGACTTTGCCATCGTCTTACGGGCATTTATGCAATTCATCTTATTTGTAAAAGATGATTGAGAAACTATTTGAGGACAGGCCATGACAGCGTTTAAGAGTACATCGAACTACGGTGATAATGCGTTTATTAAAAGCAAACCGCAGATGCTTATGAATATGTATAACACCACAGATGTATTCCCATATTGGGTTGCTGATATGGATTTTCAGATAGCGGAACCCATCACTCACGAGCTGAATCGTTTGGTTGAACGCGGCGTATACTCTTACGAGTTTCATGAGCAAGCGGTGTTTGAAGCCCTCTCGAAATGGTATGCAAAGCGTCATGGTTTGAACCTTTCAGCAGACAAATTTGTGCAGGTGCCGGGTGTGCTCTCTGGTATTGCCTTGTTACTGCGCCAATTCACCAACGAAGGTGATGGCGTGCTTATTCATACGCCAGCCTATCACCAGTTTTCTAACTTGGTGAGCAAAGCCGGTCGCGAGGTAGTGAAAAGCCCGTTGGTAAATGATGGCCAAAGTTACCAAATTGATTTCGAGGGGATGGAGCAACAGATCGTCGACCATCAAGTGAAGACGATGATTTTCTGTAACCCGCACAACCCAACGGGTCGCGTATGGACAGCGCAAGAAATAGAGCAAGTTGTTGAGATCGCTAAGCGCCATGATGTCCTGATCATCAGCGATGAAATCCATTCTGATATTATTTTTGAAGGCCATACTTTCACGAGCTTGACCAGTTTCGATTACGACAAGGTGATTACCTTGATTGGTTCTCCGGCGAAAACCTTTGGCATGCACAGTATTTCTAACGGTTATGTCTACACCAATAACGAAGCGCTATTTGAAGCGTTTAAAGCCAACGTAGCGGCGATGTACCTTGATCACGGTAACGCTTTGACGACATTTGCAACCATTGCTGCTTTTGAAAAGGGGGAAGAGTGGCTAGAGGGTATGTTGGTGTACTTACAAGAGACGGTTAAGTGGATTACTGAGTTTGCTGAAAAGCGCATTCCTCAATTGAAAGTGTTCCAGCCACAAGGTACTTATCAGGTATGGTTTGATTTTTCTGCGTTAGGTTTCTCTAAAGAAAAGCTTAAAAATACCGTGTTTGAGCAGGCGGGGATGGGGCTAACTCCGGGCGGATGGTTTGGCGCTGAGAGTTATCATTTCATGCGAATGAACATTGCGACGTCTCGCGACAATATCGAAAAATCGTTTGAGGCACTGGCAAACGCGATTGATAATGCAGAGCAAGCTGAACGCTAGTTTTGACACGATAATGCCATTTCAAATTGGATAACCGCGAGTCAGCTTAGTGCATGGCTGGCGGTTTTTTTGTGTCTGTGTAATCCTACTCACTGTTTCACCAAGCTGTTTTAGACAGCGCAGAATGATTATAGAGATTGATTGGCAGAGAGTTATGTTTAGCGTCCCACTGAATAGTTTTGTACATCGTGTGAGTGATAAGAGCCAAGTAATGGCGAACGCTGCTGAGTGTGGATGTCAGTTGAAGCGAGTTCGTCGCTCACGTAACTGGTTATTGGTGGCTCAAGAGCATCAATTGATCGAATTCAAAGCTTTGTTAACTCATGAAAAAGACGGCTGGATAACAGTAGCCATAGACAAGGTACTGCCAAAACCTGTGGTGTGTTTGGCGTCGCTGTTAGCCGCAACTCCTTCTATGACAGTTGCTCAATTGGTGATGGAGTCTGGATGTTCAATGGCCGAAGCGCGACGAGCCATTGATGACTATGAAGGGTTATAGATAAGTTATGAGTGCTTAGAAAAGTACTGAGCAGCAAAAAGCCCGTAACGATGTGGCGTTATTTCAGCGCAATATCGTTACGGGCTTTATCATCTGACTTTCTGTGAAACCAGCGAGAGCGTTAAAGTCGAATTAAGAGTTAGCGACTTTTACACGAATCGTGTTTTTGCCAAGCTTGGTCATGTGCAGCTTGTCTAGTGCAGTTTTCGCTTCTTCTTGCTCTGGCATTTCAACGAAAGCAAAACCTTTTGAGTAGCCAGTTTCTTGGTCTAATACTAGGTTGCATGCTTTTACTGAACCGAACTCAGAAAATAGTACACGGATGTCTTGCTCTGTTGTTGAGCGAGATAGGTTACGAACTAGAAGTTTCATAATGAACCTTGAATATGAATTTACATCGCGCATTGTCGCACACTTTGAAGGTCACCCTTACAAAATAATTTAAGATCTCATTTGATTGGGTAGCCAAGATCTGCGATAGCACTTTGAGTTGTTTGTCGTGATTATTCGTCGTCGAACTGTTTGATGGTGAAGGCGTCTTCGATTCGGTTTAGCTCTTCTTGTTCTTTCTGACGAAGCTCTTCTTGGCGAGCAATTTTCATCTCATTGAGACGTTTCTTCTCTGACTTGGTCAGGAACTTAACGGCTTTTTTGTTGGTTAATGCGTAAGCAGCTACGTCTTCACCTTTTTCTCTGCGCTCGTTTACGCGTTGTGAGAAACGTTCATTGTCGCGAGCTTTACGCTCCGCTGAGGTTAACTTGCTCATGCTTAAAAGCCTTTTTAATTTATCGTGGTAGGGAATCTACACGTGGCGAAACAAAGGGGCATTCATCAGTATGAGGTATCGGCCATTTGTACGCTGATGGCGCATCTTAGCACAGTGGAGGAGCATGTAGGCATGCTATTCGAGGGATTAAACGAAACAGCCCACAACGTGTCGTCGTGGGCTGGATTCTAAAGTGGGCGATTCAGATCGAATGAAGGGCGAGTTGTCTAACTCTTTTCGATGTACAGGATTACCTCTCCGACTTTAAAGCCAAACTTAGACATCTCGGTCTTATTGAATAATCGTTTTTCGTCCATCAAGAACATCCAATCATCCAATGTGACTTCATATGTACTGCCGTCGACTTCAATTTCTAAATCGTACTTCCAATACAGTGCAGAACCTTGTGTCTCACCATAAGCCGTTCCTACTACATCGTTAGCTGTGCCTGAGTAGGTGTTATCGCCGGTTTTTATCAGGTTCCAAACTCGGGTTGAGCGTTCACCATCGGCAAATGAGAACCACTCTTTGATTTCACCATTATTGCCTTCCCACGCAGCGATGAGTTTAGCATCGAAGCGTCTTAACAAGTTGCCGGAGCGGTCGAGTACCATGCCGTAGGCCATTAATTCACCATTGAAGAAGGTCTCAAGTTTGAGCTCTGGTGTTGTGTCGACGTGATTATCAAGGCTGGCAGAGCCGCAACCTGTTAGCCAACTAAGAGATAGTATTGCGAGAGCAAATTTGATTATTTTTGTTTTTGTTTTTGAATTCATTTATTCAAACCTAATAGTTGTTTGCGTAGGCCAGGTTCGGACGTGTTTTCAGAGAGCCAGATCGCTAGGAAGGCATCGCCAAATTGTTTGTCTTGAATGACACCAATAGGCTGCTCATCGAAGTAAAAGCGGCTGACATTATCTTCTGCTACGCGAATCGTTAGTGTGCTTCCTGCTTCTACGTTGGGCCACATCGAGTAGAGGGGCTTCAACCAGCGTTCGATATTGCTGTTAGGGTAGCCGAGCTTGTTCCACTGATCCTCGGTTGCTTCGACTAGGTCCTTACTGTCTATCGCGCGGTAGTACTCTATTTTCAGAGCGCGTTCTGAACTCGAAGGTGCGGTGTAGAATTCAGCAGAGTAGAGGGTCCAAAATAGGTAACTCATTTCCCCTTGTCCGCGCTTATTTAAATCGTCGACAGCAGAGGCGCGAGCTTGCCCAGCAAACAGTAATGCTGCGATTAATAGAGAGAGAGTGAACGCACCTAGAAATGCTCTTGTGTAGTGATTGTTTGCAGTCGTTTGAGTGTTAGATTGGGCACACGCGTTACTCTCAGTGCCCTTTGAATGGAGCGCCTGTGTCCGTTTGAGTGAGTAAGCCATAAGTCACCTCGTTGTCCTTGCCATTGTCGGTTTCATTAGGTTGGAGTAGGCGGCCACAAGAAGAGGCAAAAATATCCCCCAACTCAACGCAAGGGCAGCAACTACCGATGCATCTGGCCAAGTAGCAAGGAGGGCTCCCGCTTTGATTCCTCCCCAATAGCTACTAGTACCCGCTACGAACCCTAAGGCGAATAAGATCACTTTTGAGCATTTTAAGAGCCAACTAAGGCTGTGGTTGAAGCTAATCAAGAACATGATCCATAGGCAAACGAGCCACACAGGAAACCATGATTGATTGGCAATGGCATGGTCGACGGCGAAGACGCCGAAGTGAAGCATGAGGCTATCAAGCAGTAGCCCCAATGGTAATAAAATGAGTATTTTAAGGTCGCTGTGGCGAGTCGGTGACAATAAGAAGTGAACGATCACCAGCAGCGGTGTTACGAACGGGGCTTGAGCGGTGAAGAACGCGCTACAAACCCAGGTCGCTTGAAACAGAATGAGATTAATAATCCAAAACCGTTTCATCTTTCGCTCCAAAGTAACGAGGTTTTCTTGCGACTAAATGGTGAGTACTGATCACTCGCTCTTTGAATGCACCTTCACAGTAGCAGAAGTAGAAGGTCCAAAGACGCTTGAACTCTTCTGAATAGCCCAGAGACTGCAATTCTTCCCAGCTGTTTTGAAAGGCAATGTTCCAGTCGTTCAATGTGCGAGCGTAATGCAGACCAATATCGTCAATTTCTTGAACGACAAGGTCGGTACTGGTCGCAAGATGTTGGGTCATCACTGATACAGAAGGTAAGCAGCCGCCAGGGAAAATGTACTTTTGGATAAAGTCGACGCCTTTGCGGTACTTTTCATAACGCCCATCGGCGATGGTAATCGCTTGAATCAACATTTTGCCGGAAGGCTTCAACAATGAAGAGCATTTCTCAAAGAAGGTTTGCAGGTATTCATGTCCCACCGCTTCTATCATCTCGATGGAAACCAACTTATCGTATTCACCCGTTAGGTTGCGATAGTCTTCTTTGAGTAGAGTTATTTTATCGGTTAAGCCGAGCGATTTTACGCGCTGCTCTGCCAACTCGTGCTGTGCATCTGAAATAGTCGTCGTCGTGACGTGGCAGCCATAATGCTGTGCCATGAAGATTGCTAAACCACCCCAGCCAGTGCCAATCTCGACCACACTGTCTGCCTCAGAGAGTTCTAGACGCTCACAGATGGTTTTCATTTTGTTCTGCTGTGCTTTCGAAAGGGTTAACGCATCTTCGCTGTAGATAGCCGACGAGTACTGCATTGAGCTATCAAGAAAACGTTCGTATAGCTCATTACCGATGTCGTAGTGAGCCAAAATGTTTCGCTTAGAGCCTTGCTCTGTGTTGGCGTTTTTGCGACGAAGCAGGAGATTCTTAATACGAGAAATCCACTGAGTTTTGTCGTCTAGCTCATCTAACTGGGCTTGGTTACGAGCCATAATCTGTATAACGCGGGTTAGGTCTGGACTGGTCCATTTACCGTCTATATACGCTTCGGATGCCCCGATACTGCCGTTGACAACCACGTCTCTAAAAAAGGTCGCATCATGAATCACAATTCGACCTTTCAAATCTGCTTCTCTGTCTCCAAACACTGAATGCTGGTCTCGCTCGATGATTTCCAGCGTTGCAAATTGCAGGCGCTCTAGGACCTTAAAGATCAAAGCTCGATACTTACAGTTGCTTGAAACAGCAACGGCTTTAGCTTGTTGTTCAATGTTGTTGTTTTGTTTTGCAAGCTGTTCCATGTCAACCTCGCTGAGAATTCATTCTAACTTTTTTGCCAACTAAGTTGGGTGGCATTCGTTGGTTTGAGCGCACTCACAACATAATTGAGTATTGGTTTTGGCGCTTAAGGTGTTGAGTCCGGGTGCGCCACAAACGGTACTTTTTTCAGGAATAACTTGAGAGCCTGATAATAAATCCCCATCACGACTTTCACTGTCATTGCAGGGATCTTTAATACCGTTCGCCTAATGTTTTTTTTCGTTACTGACTGCTTAGTCAGCGCTAGTGTCGCATCGAATATTCGTTCGCTTCGGCGGCTTTCGATGTGGACAAGCGTCCGTTTCGCTGGTGGCTTAATTTTCCAAAAATAGGTCATGTTTAAATCCATGAACGGCGAAACGTGAAAATCTTTTTTAACTTTCAACTCTTGGCGCATGTCGATCAGATAATAGTGCCTCTCTCGCCAAGGTGTGTTGCTAACCTCGGCCAACATATATCGACACTCGTCTGCTTCGTCGTAACAGAAAAAGCAGTTGATTGGACTAAAGTAAATACCTAAACATCGGCATTGAGCCAGCATTGTTACTCGGTTTACATCAGGCCAATCGCCACCAAGCTGTTCTACTTTGGATGCTATACGTTGTTTTAGAGATTTAGGTTCATCGCTAATTGCATTTTCTTCTTTTTCAGCAAGATAATCCGATTCGACAAAGCGAATCGGGTTGTACCAGCGAGTCCCAAACAGCGCACTTCGCTCAGTGGTCTTAGGCAGCTCATCGAGATCTAGCCCCATCATGTAGAGCTGGTAGCTGAACTCATGAGGGATATCACCAAAGCGGCGATGCCTGACGTTTCCCCAATAGATACCGCTGAACTCTTCACTCTGTTCAGATGCAATTTCCGTGTTGGATGCTAGGGTCTCGGTGTTCATTGTGCTGAGCTCGTGCTGAGGTCAAGACCAAAGCGCTTGGTTACATCCAATGCGCTATGCACACCATCTTCGTGGAACCCGTTGTACCAATACGCGCCTGCAAAATGCGTATTCTGTTTACCGCAAATGCGGTCACGCTGTTGTTGTGCATTGACTGTGTTGGAGTTCAATACTGGGTGGTGATACACAAAGCTTCGGATGATCTTTTCTGGAGCAATGGCCTCACTCTGGTTTAAGGTCACGCAGAAGGTGTCTTTGCTCTCTATTCCCTGCAGAATGTTCATGTTGTAAGTGACACAAGCTGGTCGTTTGCTATTACCATCCAACATGTAGTTCCAACTTGCCCACGCCAGCTTTCTGTCTGGTAGCAAGCTGGTATCGGTATGAAGAACCACTTCGTTGCGGCTGTAAGGTATCTCACCTAATACCTCTTTCTCATCTGCCGTTGCATCGCCTAACAGTGCTAACGCTTGGTCTGAATGGCAGGCGAAAATCACTTCATCAAATTGCTTTGTTGCACCGTCTTCAAATTCGATAGTTACACCTGTTTCATGACGAATGACTTGTTGAATCGATGTGTTCAATGCCACTGGCTTGCTCAGGCGAGAAAGGATGATCTCAACATAAGAACGAGAACCTTTTGGAATCACATACCATTGGGGGCGATTGGTGATATCAAGCAGGCCGTGGTTGTAAAAGAACTGAATGAAGAACTTGAGCTCGAACGCTTCCATCTCTTCGAGACTTGTTGACCAAATAGCCGCACCCATTGGCAGAATGTAGTGTTGGCTAAAGAAGTCAGAAAATTGATTGTCGCGTAGGAAACTGCCAAGGGTAACGTCAGGTGTGAATTGGTTATTTTCGAATTGAGCTTTACACAACTTGTTGAATTTCAGAATGTCAGATATTAATGACCAGAACTGCGGTCTGAAAATGTTGCTCCTCTGCGCAAATAGCGAGTTGATGCTGTGGCCATTGTATTCAAACTGAGTGGTTGTGTTATGTACACTGAAGCTCATTTCTGTCGGTTGTCGTTCAACACCCAACTGTTCGAGTAGTTGGTTGAAGTTTGGGTAGGTTCGATCGTTGAACACGATGAAGCCAGTATCAATCGAGAACGCCGAGCCTTGATGTTCAATATCAACGGTGGCGGTGTGCCCACCAACGTAATCATTTTTTTCGAATACTGTTACGTCGTGGTGTTTATCTAATATGTGCGCGCAAGTGAGTCCAGAAATCCCTGAACCAATAATGGCGATTTTCTTCATTGTTATACCATCCTTGAAGCGAGTTTTTGCCAAACTGAAGTTGGAAGCATTCTTAATAGCTTCATCAACATGATGAATCGTCGAGGGAAATCGATCTCGCTCTTTCCTTGAGCAATTCCGTTAACGATTCGCTGAGTTGCAGCCTCACTACTAATAATCATAGGCATAGCGAACGTGTTTCGCTCGGTTAAAGGCGTTTCCACAAAGCCAGGATGCACAATTGAGACATGAATATTGTGCTTGGCAAGATCAACCGAAAGTGTTCTTCCTAAGTAAGTGAGTGCTGCTTTTGAAGCGCCATAAGCCTCAGCTCTTGGCAGAGGCAGAAAGCTGGCGCTAGAGCTTACTAAAACTAAGCGTCCGCCGGGTTTAATGTTTTTCAACCAAGACTTCAGAGCGTAACCAATAGAGATTAAGTTAATGTTGATGACGCGCTCAAAAAGCTCTGCGTCAAAGTTGACTGGGTCATCGATGTATTCACAGTCACCCGCATTGAGAATGAGAAGGTCAAGTGGATTGTCTTGGTCAAGCTCCGGGAAGTTGTGGTAATCCGTTAAGTCAAAGCACAGAGGTGTAATAGACGACTCTGCGATGTCAGTTTCGTGCGAATCGACTAGAGCCTGTAATTTATCTTGGCTACGACCACAAGCAATGACTTGATGTCCTTGCTGGGCATAATTTAGAGCGAGTGATTGGCCGATACCAGAGGTCGCGCCTGTGATCATAATACGCATTATCGGCTCGCTCTTTTTTTGATGGATTTGATGGCGCAGCCCAACACCGGAATATGTTCATACAACATAGAGCCGACATCGAGATAGTCTCTGTGGTAAATCACTTGATCATCGAGCATTTTTAGGTGGCTGTGGCCTTGCACCTCGATAGGCTTCTGCCCATTAAGTTGTTTGTGTACGAAGTGCATTGTCCAATAAACCGATGCTTCGCCATTAACTTCAAACGTGTGCTCGATGTGAAAGTTACAGCTAGTAACTTGGGTGTAAATGTTGTCGAAATAGTGAGTTAGCGCTGCAATCCCGCTGACATGATGCAGCGGGTCTTGGAATTCGATATTAGGGTGATAAACCGTCTTTAGCACGTCGAAATTGTCCGTTCCGAGCTCTCGATACATGTTGAGAAAGTTATCAAGCCATAGAGAGTTATCCATAATATTCACTCTAATTATTTGAAAAAGGCTAAGGCTCTCAATCGTGCTTCTTTATGTTCAACGATGGGTTGCCAGTATTCGCTGTTTATTCCGTTTTTTGCTATGTAATCATGTGGGAAATGCACATGCTTGTCCGGAATATTTTGCAGCTCTGGTATGTACTTACGGATAAAAATTCCTTTCGGATCAAACTTTTCACTCTGGGTGATCGGATTGAAGATTCGGAAGTAAGGTTGTGCATCACAGCCGGTACTTGAAGCCCACTGCCAGCCGCCATTGTTGGCACTAAAATCACCGTCAATGAGGTGATCCATAAAGAAACGCTCACCCCAACGCCAGTCAATCAACAAGTGTTTAGTTAGAAAGCTAGCGACTACCATTCTTAACCTGTTGTGCATCCAGCCGGTCTCGACCAGTTGACGCATGGCCGCATCAACCAATGGATACCCCGTTTTTCCTTCACACCACGCTTTGAAGCTCGGATGATCTTTATACCAATCTAAACCATTGTATTTCTGCTGGAAATTAGCCCCTTTAACCAGTTTAGGATGGTGGAACATCAAGTGCTTATAAAAGTCTCGCCAAATCAATTCATTGAGCCAAGAAAAAGCGGGCAGTTGGGTATCAAACAGTAAATCGGGTTGCTGCTGGATGAGCTGAATGGCTAACCATCTTGGGCTTACCGCGCCAATCGATAAGTAAGGCGATAAGCCCGAGGTACCTTTTACTGAAGGGATGTCTCTCAGGTGAGCGTAGTCGTTGACCTTGTTGGCTAGGAAGTTAGGTATCACATTGCCAAGTACGTCTTGGCTTAGTGGCCAACGGCTTGAGTCGACACGCGGAAAGTCGAAATCATAGTCACTGGCAAGCTGGAGCGTTTGCAAGTTGTCAGGCAACTGAGTCTTAGCGTTGTTATTAGAAGCAAGTGCAGCAGGGCTGCATTGAATCCCTTTTGCTTGAACTTCTTTTAACCAGGCATTTTTAAATGGCGTGAAAACTTTGAACATCTCACCTTGCTGGTTAAGCACGCTGCCTAGAGGGAGCATCACATCACAGTCGCTGATCTGAAGATTTACACCGCTCGATATCAGTTGTTGGTCACGAGCTTGTTCATCGACCTCTGGCTCTGAATTGGCGAAAATAACCTGAGAACCAAGTTGTTGGTACAGCTCGGTCAACTGCTTGGCTTGATCATCAAAATCGGTCGCTTTGAGGTGCAGCAGGGTTATGCCCAAGTCGGCGAGTTCAGCTTCCAGTTGCTTTAAATGACGGAAGATAAAGTCTGCTTTAATCGGAGCAAGGTGATGCTGATGCCACTTTTGTGGTGTTGAAATAAAAACGGCGATTGAAACGCCGTTTTCGATTGCTGAGACGAGAGCTGGATTATCGTGAATGCGCAGGTCTCGTCTTATCCATAGAATATCGCTCAATATCCGTATCTCAATTTAAGTTCTTGCGGGTGCGGGTTTAAGTAAACCTGTGACTGCAGGTACTCATTTGGGTATTCCATCAAGTAGTGATTGATCAGTGTTAGTGGTACTAACAGCGGAATCACGCCCTCTCTGAAAGAAGCAATTTGGTTAGATAACTCTTGCTTGTGAGCACTGCTGAGCTGCTTCTTAAAGTACCCTTGAAGGTGTTGAAGTGTGTTAGCGTGCGTACCACGGTTTGCATGGTGCGATAATGCCGTCATCAGCCCTTCGATATACTTATCTGCAAGCTCATTTATCTCTAGCTCATTGCCTGCTAGTAATTTACCAAGGCTTTTATAGCCCTCAACGTGATGGCACATTACTAGATACTTGTGGGCGCTATGGAACTGGATAAGCTTGTGCTTGGTAATCCCTTCATCTACTAGGTCTAGCCACTTCTGATAAGTGAAAACGCGAGTCATGAAGTTTTCGCGCAAAATCGGATCGTTCAGACGACCATTCTCTTCCACAGGCAGCAACGGATTACCTTCCATAACCTGCTTAGTGAACATGCCAATGCCTGTTGATTCAGATCCGCGGCCATGGTGGTGATACACCTTAACGCGCTCCATGCCGCAAGTTGGACTCTTTTGGCACACAATAAAACCAGCGATGTGTTGGTTATTCTTGGAGTAGTTTTGACCGAATTCGATTAGCTCATCAGTAACGTCGCCAGTACCATCAGGACGGGAAACGTGAATGATATCGTCTAACATCCGTGTCTGACGAATGGTTGGGCGAGGCGTTGGTAAACCAACTGCCATTTCAGGGCACACTGGCTCAAGCTCAACATAATCTGCAAGGTCTTCAGTACAGAAGCGAGATCGTTTGTGGCCAGTATCGAACCTAACTTTATGACCAGCGACACATGCACTAATGCCTATTTTTATTTTTTTATCCATTGGTCAATTCCTTACGTTCATTGCTCATTTTATTTCTTATTATGTGGGATGTTGCTTATCCCACATTAATTTAGTCTGTTTTTGACGTTGTTTCCTAGCGACTTTAAGAGTTCTGTGATGTACCTTAATAAATGTATTTACCTAGTGGGTTGAACAGCTGGCTCACCCCTTTAGTGAAGTACAAGGCGTCGCTTGATACTGTCAGGCACACACACCCTTCTTTCGTTGCTGGCTGATGGGTATGATTTCCATCTAACCAGATGAAATCGCCTTTGTTGTAGACACCCATCTCGTCTTCGAAACTGCCTTCTAATAATAGAGTAATCTCAAAACCCTTGTGTGTATGGCAAGGCACTTGGCCGTCTTTATCAATGTGTAACAAGCTAGTATGGTGAGCGTCATCTTCAAAATCGAGGCGTGCTCGAGATATTTTCCCGAGGTTCATCCAGTCCTTTCTCGCGATTGAACTCAACGCACGTGGAATAGTGAAAGTAGTGTCAGCGACTGTCACTTGTTCGGCTTTTGATTCCACCTCGATTGATTGCGACAAATCGGCAGTGATCTGATCAATCACATCAAAATCGAAATCTATGCCGTCAGCAAGGAAGCTATCTAGTTCGTTACTTGTTGCTGTTTGTTGCTCATCAAATACGCTGTCAGCTGCATTAGCCGTTAGCTGCTGCACCTTTGCCTGGCAATGTTCACATAGCTCGATATGGCTGGACACAATTAGGGAAACTGAGTCAGCAAGCGTGCCATCAACAAAGTTTTTCAATATTGCATCGTTTGGGTGATGTTTAATCATGGCTTTGTTCCCCCATGTGAACCTTAAGTTTGGCTAGAGCGAGTCTTAAACGGGATTTCACGGTTCCAAGCGGGACGCCGAGTTGCTGAGCGAGTTGCTCCTGTGACAGCTCTTGGAAGTAAACGCCTTTCACTATGGTTTTCTGAGCTAAAGGGAGCTTCTCGATTTGCGTCATGACATGTCGGCTCATTAGATGATCTCCAAAAGGCAAATCTTCGTTTTGAGTCTCAGCCACCATAGCGTCTAATGGCCAAATATCGTCAGCTATCGTTTGCTCTGCTTTTGCTTTTACTTTGCGAAGCATATCGAATGCTGCGTTTCGCATTACTGTGTAGACCCAAGTGGTGGCCGCACCTTTATCTTCGTTGTAGAGGTGTGCTTTCTTCCAAACATTAGTCATGGTGTCTTGGACCAGTTCATTTGCGGCTGCTTCGCCACCGAGTTTGCTGATTCCGAAACGTTTGATTTTAGGTGCGAAGAACTTGAACAAACAGGTGAATGCCTGCTTGTCTCGGTTTTCTCCCACCGAAATCAACCAGCTTGAGAGCTCTGTAGGTACCTTGTTTTCACTCGGTAATTTGTTGTCGGGAATGATGACATGCTCCTTGCCCTTCCCTTTACTTCTGCTTTCCACTTGCATAGTCAGTAACCATCATGCGAATTTGAGTGGCACTACGTGCAAAGCATCAGTAGGGATCACTTTTGTTTAAATTAATTTTTACTATACAAAATTATAGTGAAAAAAAGTGTTCACTGCCCCGTAATGATTTGATTCAAAAAAGGAACTAACGAGGGAAAACTCGCAGGTTCTGTAAATTCCGATTTCTTTTCTAACGGGATTGGCATCATCTCGAGCAATCGCGCACAAATCCACTGCGGGCTATCAAAATCTGGGGTCGGGTAGAGCGTTCTGATTGAGTCGTGGTCACGGAATAACTGCACTAGAAATGCAGTAAAGACATTGGGCACATCATAGTCGAGCGCTGGCCAATGGGGTAAATCATGGAATTGGCTTTTAATCAGGCCGTCGCTTTGGCGATGTGAGGAGTGTAACTGCACTAGGTTTTGCCCTTCTACGTCGATCTCCAACAACTGATCATCTGACATATTGAAATCGACAATCGTGACCTTAGTTCCCCACGTACTAAGATGTTCGGACTTTGTGTTGTCTTGCGTCGCGATGATAAAACCTTCGCCTTTGGCAGCGTGTGCCACCATGGTGAGATATTTTTGTTCGAAGATTCTTAGCCTTTGTCTCCCTCCTGGCAAAAGAAAGATGGGGAGGGGGAACACAGCAAGCTCTAGAGAAGACTCTACGGGTTTGTCTGGTTTGGCTTCTGTCCGCGTGATCTTCCCAGTTGAATTCGGCACATAGCACTCCTTAGTTCAAAGATGATTTAGGAGGGTATACGGACTGTGTGAGAGGTTCGATCAATCTAGGTCATAAGGTGGTTGTTTATTAATCGAAGTTGTTTGGCAAACCAGCTGCAATAGAAGGATATGTTTTTTGTTGCACTTGTTCATAAATTCATCGCTCGTCTCTTCTTTAGTCAATGTCATTAGGTAGTATATGGATAAATAGTAAGCGAGCAGAAAGGGTGGATGGCTGCTTCTTTCTAACTTTCTTCTTTACTTAACATCACATCGAAGGACTGGTCATGATTGTTATTTATGGTATCAAAGAGTGCTTAAACCCGATTAAGCTAGAGCTCTCTAATGTTTTGCAGCAATGCTTAAATAGTGAGATGGGGTTGCCAGATGACAAACGTGCACATCGTTTTGTGCCATTGGAACGAGATGACTTCTTTTACCCAGAAGGTCGAACGCAGGCCTATACCGTTATCGAGATTAATATGATGGAAGGACGCGCTGTTAACACCAAAAAGCGCTTAATTAAGAAGATCTTTTCTGAGATTGAAAAGCAGCTCTCTATCTCTCCGATCGATATTGAAATCACCATCAAAGAGCAGCCTTCACATTGTTGGGGGTTCCGAGGGATGACTGGCGATGAAGCACAAGATCTGAAGTACAAAGTGAACGTCTAGGTTTTGTCTGAAGTCTCATTTTGCGTTCCCCAAACAACATTCAGCGGCTTTTAAAGCACGAAGCCGCTGTTGGAAGTAGCAGTTGAATGGGAAAACTTCTGAACTGTGATAGTGAAGCTCTTAACTATCGTCGCTCTCTTTTAAATATCGATGCCAATTGGCGTTGATGACATCAAAATGCTCTACGCAAAACTCTTTTCTATCTTTCAGATAGTCGTTTTCTACTTCATCAAGTAAGTTTTTGTAGGCCTCAGGATCGCTGCCATAGACCAAACATAAGGTTGAGAAGTAGCGTTGTAGATCGAAGCTGTGCTCATCAATGTATTCACCCAAATCGTAATACTCTGGGCGGTCTTCTGATTCGAAGGCGAACATATCAGCTGCGCTTATCGCTGCATCTGTACCGTGTTCGACATAGTTGATAAGTAAGATGGTCGCTAAATTATCAACCGCGTCTTCTTCTTTACCTAGAATGGCTATTTGCTGATCTTCAACATAGGCATGGCCAGCCTCATGAATCAGCGTATGGAGCAAGGTATCGATGGCGCCAGTTTGCGCGGATTTCCCATACTCTTTTTCGTATTGGTTCTTTTCAAAATAGTTGAGTGATTCTGCGTAGAAGCTGTAAGGAATTAGTACATGATGAGTTTGCGGGTCGTAGAGCGGGCCCTCATCGCCACCGTATTGAATGACCAAAGGCTGTTTGAACAGGAACAACTGATTCGATAGGTCTACCATGGTGTCATTAACGCCACTCTGCTCAATCTCTTGCTTAAGCTGTCTCTCTGTTTCGTCTTGAGGCGCTGAATATTCAATAATCAGATTGTTCTCGAGCATGCTTTCATTAGAGGCTTCGCTGGATGCATAACTTGTGGCAAATACAGAGCCAAGGACTAGGCTGTAGGTCAATACTCTTTGTTTCGGTGATGTCATTACGCTTCCTTGTGGTTGATGTCTGATCGGCGGATTAGTGGCATTTTTGTATCGATGGGCTGATAGACAGTTTAGGCTGTTTTTTATTCCAAAGGCTATTTATCAGATAAATTTCGGTTCAGGTAAACCCTTGTGCTATACTCCGCGCCCCAATCCGAATTGGCTTGCTTAATCTTAGGAAATTATTATGAGTGCTAAAAACGAACTTCAACAAATTAACAACCGTTTAGACAAGTGTCGCCATAAGTTAGCGGCTGCTAAAGCTCGTAATGATCGTCCTGTTGTTCGTCAATTTGAAGACGAAATCAAAAAGCTAACAAAGAAGATTGCACAGCTTAAGCACAAGCAAAGCTACGATGTGAATCAAGAACGTAAGTCGTTGCTTGATATGCCATTTAGCCGCGAGATTACTAAAGCTGAGCAAGCGGATATGGGTAAACTGAAAAAGTCTGTAAAAGGATTAGTCGTTGTTCACCCAATGACGAAGATTGGTAAAGAGCTTCGTCTTGAGGTTATGACGGGTTATGCCCCTAAAAAATTCTAATTACCAGCGATGGTAATAAAAGAGGAGCTAGCAATAGCTCCTTTTTGCTTTTTTAGGTATTCAGAAAGGGTTAAATCGACGATCGCATTGGCGATAAGATAAACAGATAGGTGTTGATTTGGGTCACAAAACCTCTCATCGCCTACTAAAGTTAACGTGTTACTAACATGACACTTAGCTGACACGCTAATGTGTTCGGTTTTCTAATCCAACAATTTCTCATCAATTTGCATAAATATAGGCAGAGCAACACAAATACTTACAGATAAAACTAGACTCATTAGGGAAGATGAGAACGTAAAACAATAGAGGTTATATGAATCAATTAATTTCAATAGGGCCACTAGAATCTTTCTTAATCGCGATCAGCGTTTTGTTTCTAGGTCATTTTGTAAACGCAAAGCTACCGATTCTCAAAAAGTACAATATCCCAGAGCCCATTGTGGGCGGCTTAATTGTTGCTTTTGCGATTACAGGTCTGCATTTTAACGGCGTTGATCTAGAGTTCTCCCTACCTTTACAGAACACATTCATGTTGATGTTCTTTGCAACCGTAGGTCTTGCTGCTAACTACACACAGTTAATGAAAGGCGGTGCGAAGGTATTCTTGTTCTTGGGCGTCGCTTCGGTATACATCATCATCCAAAACGGTGTGGGTGTGACGTTAGCTACCGCGCTTGGTCTTGAGCCGCTAATGGGCTTGATCGCAGGTTCTATTACGCTATCTGGTGGTCACGGTACAGGTGCAGCTTGGTCGCAAACCTTTTCTGATACTTATGGCATTTCCAACACGCTAGAAATCGCGATGGCTTCGGCAACCTTTGGTTTGATCATTGGCGGTATCATCGGTAGCCCGGTGGCACAAAAGCTGATCGACAAAAACAACCTTGAATCAGAGTACGGCACAGGTACACAAACGCACGAGCGTTTCCCTGAGCTGGTGACATATAACGAGTATGAAGAAGACAAAGTGACAGCCAAGAAGGTGATTGAAGTATTGTTCATTCTCCTTATCTGTATCACAGGTGCGAAATACCTTGAGCAGTGGGTAGCGACTTTTGAAATTTCTTGGTTGATGATTCCTGACTTTGTTTACGCTCTGTTTATCGGTGTGTTCATCACTAACGTGTTTGAAGTGACTAAGCTGCATAAGACCGACAGCGAAACCGTTGATATTCTGGGTACTGTGTCACTGTCTCTATTCTTGGCGATGGCGTTAATGAGCCTGAAACTGTGGAACATCTTCGACCTAGCGATCCCATTCTTGGTGATCTTAAGTGTTCAAGCAGTGGTACTTGGTCTGTTCTCTTACTTTGTGACGTTTAAAGTGATGGGGTCAAACTACGACGCAGCGGTTATGTCGGGTGGTCACTGTGGTTTCGGCTTAGGCGCAACACCTACAGCGGTAATGAACATGGGCTCTTTGGTGAACCGATTCGGTCCATCACCACAGGCGTTCATGGTGGTGCCAATCGTCGGCGCATTCTTCATTGATATCGTTAACCTGATTATCCTACAAGGTTACATCTCGTTTATCGGTTAATGTGAACACCTCGCTTAACGCATAAAAAAGCCAGTCTATTGACTGGCTTTTTTCGTTTTGTAGGACGCTGCTTATGTTATTGATTTTGAATTATTGGGCTTATGTCATTGAGATTAAGCGGGTGAGCTTGTCTGTAGCTCTTTGAGCAGTGGGAATGCAGCTTGGGTATGCTCTCCAGTGACGATAAACCCAACCAATTGATTATCTGCATTGAAGCCTTTTGCGATAATGCCTTTCGGGTCAAAGCGAGTCTCCCAGCTTTGAGCGGTTTGTAGATCGCGGCCTGCAAGCTGAATGGGATAGCTTGGGGTTTTCACCTTGGTGATGATATGAGGCAACTTGAGTTTTATGTCAGCGGTCGCATGTACTTCATCACTCGCAATGAGCTGCTTTGCCAACACATTAGCAGACAAGATCGCGGGCTGGAGATAAGCCATAATACGCCCTTCAATTTCGGCGCAATCACCAATCGCATACACATTGTTAGCACTGGTTTTCATGGTTTGGTCGACAACGATCCCTTTGTTGACGGTGATTCCGGCTTGTGTCGCTAATGTCGTGTTCGGTTTCAGCCCTGCTGCTGCAATCACAGCATCCGTTCGTATTAATCGAGAAGCGGTGGTTTGTAGCCTTATATCCTCTTCGAGGTAAGTCGCTCGACAAACTGCAGAGTCTGTTTCAACGGTCACCCCTGCTTTTCTTAACACTTGCTCTAATTCTAGAGAAACGAAAGGCGGCACCAAACTGCTCAAGAGATAGCTGGCAGGCTCGATGATCGTGACATCTTTCCCAGCGGTTTGGAGGTCAAAGGCAAGCTCGACTCCGATCAGGCCGCCACCAATCACTGTGACACGCTGAGCATCATCAACCTGCGCTTTGTGCTTCTCAAACTCCTCTAGGCTATTGAGCGTGATTGTCGCACCACGTTTTAACCCTTTTGCTGGTGGAATAAATGGTGTGGCCCCCGTTGCTAATACTAACTTTGTGTAGTGGATTGGTTGACCATCGACACGAATATACTGTTGCTCAACATCTATTTCGCTGACAAGTGCTTTAGTTTTAATAACCACGTTGTACTGCTCAGCTAACTGCTGAGCATTATGTACGGTGAGTGTTTCGGACGTTTGTTCCTGACTGAAAGCGTGCGAAAGGTTCGGCTTACTGTACTCAACCCCCGAATCTGCCGTGATCATGGTGATCGCGATATCTTGGTTGAGCTTACGTACCATCTTGATAGTTTGTAGGGCAGCGAAACCGCCACCCACAATCACAATGTTCGACATGCTACTTCTCCACAAATACTTCTTTGCCTAAGTGGCACTCAGGACAAAGGAAGTCATCAGGTACTTGTGCCCATGGTGTTCCTGGTTCAACACCTTGGTAAGGTTCACCTAATTGTGGGTCGTATACCCATTCACAAACCGTGCAGCGCCAGCATGTGCAGTCTTCGCTGTGAGTGGGTTGCATCTCTGCCTGCTGTGCTTCTTCGGTAGAAGCTGCTGCAACGGCTTCTGATTCAGTTGTGTGCTCTGGCTGATTATCCGGAGTGTCGATTTTCTTTACGCTGCGTTCAACTTGTTTAGGCTTACTCACCTCGTTTGCATCTGTGCGCCAAACTTCAGCTAATGTCATGCCGTAATCGATGCATTGACGAAGGGCATCTGTGTCTGGTTTCCAGTGGATGTGTTGTGGAACGCTGACTTCGAAGTTGGCTTCACGTAGGCGAGCATCAATACGTTTTACTGCGCCACCAGTCCAACCTGAAGAACCGAATGCTGCGGCTCTTTTTCCGGCAAAACGTAAACCGTGTATCTCTTCGAGTAAGGCTGCGATTTGCGGCATCATCACATTGTTCATAGTTGATGAGCCAACAAGTACACCTTTTGATCTGAAGATATTGGCAAGGATGTCGTTCTTATCATGCTTAGAAATATTGAACACTTTGATTGCCGTTTCTGGGCTCCCTTTACGAATTCCTTTCGCAATGGCATCGGCCATCATACGAGTGTTGTTCGACATGGTGTCGTACACAATCGTGATGCGGTCTTCTTTATAAGCTTTTGACCATTCGTAGTATTGCTCTACGATCTGGGTGGCGTTATCTCGCCAAATACAACCGTGAGAAGTAGCAATCACATCGATTGGTACACCTAAACTCAATACTTCTTCGATCTTGGCTTTTACTAGCGGTGCAAATGGCGTCAGGATATTCGAGAAGTAACGCAGGCACTGTTCGTGCAATTCAACTTGGTCTAATTGGTCGTTGAACAGGTTTTCATCGCAGTAGTGTTGGCCAAAGGCATCATTACTAAACAGAATTTCGTCGCCTGTTAGGTAAGTTGCCATTGAATCTGGCCAGTGCAGCATTTTCATCTCAACAAAGATAAGTTGCTTACCATTACCGATATCCAGTGTGTCGCCGGTTTTTACCGTTCTGAAGTTCCAGTCTGGCTGGTGATGATGGCCGACAATCGAGTTCACACCCGCTTCTGTGCAGTAGACCGGGGTATTAGGGATCTTAGCAAGTAGCGCGGCAAGAGCGCCGGAGTGGTCTTCTTCGGCATGCTGACAAATGATGTAGTCGATCTCGTTTATGTCGATTTCCATCTCAAGGTTTGCAAGGAATTGCTCTGTAAAGCGATGGTCAACGGTATCGACAAGCACCGTTTTCTCTTCACGGATTAGGTACGAGTTATAACTGGTGCCTTTGTTCATGTGGTATTCCTTGCCATGGAAATGCTCGGTTTCCCAATCGTGAATACCAACCCAGTGAACATTTGATTTAACGTGAATAGTCATAATGATAATACCTTATTTGAATTTCTAAGGTCATCATTGCACTAGTCGTGCCATATTTTTAAGATGTTGTTTTTGATGGTTTTGTTTGGTTTTTGAGCTTGCTTTTGTGTCTTTATGACACCCTATTTTTTGTGATTAATATGATTCTAAAGTGTCTATTTGACTCTGGTAATTTCCAATGCTGACCAACAACCAAAAGGCGCGCATAAAAAAGGCCAGACGAAAGTCTGGCCAAATAAGTAGTGCAATTTATTTGTCGGTTTTTAAAGCGTAGTCACGACTTCATCAAGAGCTAGACGCGCTTTTGGTTTACCGTGGTTGTAGTCTTCGCCGTCTTTGTGGTAACCGATAGCCAGTGCTACATCAACAACGTGACCTTCTAGCTCGTCAGCAAACTCTTCGCTGATCATAGCCGCGTCTACACCTTCCATTGGAGTTGAAGCGATACCAAGGCGAGCAAGCGTGTGCAGTGTGTTACCCAGTGCAATGTACACTTGAGACTTAGTCCAGTTACCGTTGAAACCTGTTTCGTCAGTGTTCATTTCTGCGAATGCGTAAGCACCTAAGAATTGCTCATACATTTCAGCCGGTAGGTGACCAGAGCTTACTTCCGTATCTGCGCGTTTCGCAAATTTCTCTTTAGTGTACTTAGGATCGTGAGCGAACAGGATTGTGTGTGACGCTTCTTTCGCATGTGGTTGGTTAAACTGGAACATGTTCTCGAAAGTGTTGTGGAAACGTTGTTTTGCCTCGTCGCTCTCAATGATGATGAATTTCCAAGGCTGAGAGTTGATAGAAGAAGCTGACAGACGAAGTGCTTCTTTGATTACTTCCATGTCTTCCGCAGAGATGCGTTTTTCTGCATCGTATTTTTTAGTTGTGTAACGAGTGTTTAGATCAGTAATGATTGGATGAGTCATGTTGAATCCTAATATCTATCAATAATAAATGTTGTAGGGTGTTATGTTCGGTAACGTCAACAATAAACGGATAACGCATTTGGGCTTTGTCTCTAATATCATCGGTCTTAAATAGAACGGGTTTCTAAGAAACAAGCGCTGAAATGGTCATCGAACATGCCCCAATAAATCGAGTATCTGCGGTAGCTCAAGTCGATGGAGGTAAGATAATAGAAGATTAACTTGGGAAAAATAGCGAACATATCAAATCACTATGGTAAATAATATCCATAATGATTCGATAAGTGTGATCTCAATAGGTTTGAATTGTCTAGATTCAGTCGTTTAGTACGCCTTGATGCCATATTGGCGCAATAATGGTGGAAGGACGCTGTCTAGGTTTGGGATATCTTCCGGTGTGATCTCGATTAAGCCAAAACCATGCTCATCATAGATTTTTCTCGTCGCGTCACGTTTTTCTTCGGCGATTGGCGCAGAGTCGGTTCCCCAAAATTGGATGTAAACTTTCCCGCTTGGAAGATAAAAGTCACTGATCACTTCTTTCGCTATTGGCAGTGGACGCTCGTACGCATGTACCACACCCGCCATATATAGCCAGTTGTCGATGATTAGCTCTCCTTTTGAACGCACATAGTGCCCATCCAAGGTTCTATGCTTGGCCTCGAACTTTTGGCGGAAGCTAGAAAATGACACATCCGTTGAGTGGCTTTCTGCATCGTGCCCTAGAAATTCAACAACTGATTGCTTCAAACGTTTATTGCGGACTAATGAATCGTGCCACACCACGAATAAGTTTTGTGTGGCTTTATCTTCTCTCTGTTCACCACCTGCCTTTAAACCTGTCGAGGTGACGTGCCAACCGTCTTCTTCTCTTGTTATCCAACCAAGTTCATTGAGCAAGAGGTTAATTTTCTTTGCGCTGAGCTTGAAAGCACTCCCAAGTTGAGTTGCGGTTAGTGTTTGCCCTGAGAAGGTGTCCAAATCGATAAGTAGCTTCTCAGGCCAGACAATGAAGACACCAAACTTTTTGTGTTCCACATACTCCCCACCAAAGCTTTCCCCTCGTTCAGTCAGCACCCATCGATCCTGTGAACGTACGATATAGCCGGCCGTTTTTAGGTCACTGAATAGAGTTTTAGCTTCTATATCTCTCTGTTTAGCGAGAGCTGATGTGGAGATCTTGTCTGACATAGTCTTCTCTTAACTCGTTATTGGGCTACTGGATAACGTTGGGGTAGGAGTAATTAGAATAACACATCTATTTTAAGCAATTTCGTTCCTTCATTGTTCATGTATTTTGAGGTTTAGGGGCTGGGAAAATCAGAATTTTGAAAAATAGGCATTAATCTGACTTTGTAATTAAATTACAAAATGACAAGCTAAATTCATCTGAGTGCATAGAAAACACACTTGGAATGGCGTTCTTTCATACATGGTTTATAGTTTTTAAGGTGTGTCTTTTATTAAGTGTGATCTGGATCGCTAATTATTTTTGGTGGTTGAATTTATAAGTGTGATCTAGATCTTGTGTGAATGAGATTTATTATCGTTAATTTTGCTTTGTAATTTTAATTCATGACATTTTTGTGATCTAAATCGTTCTCAGTAACCCCTAAGTGTTTTTTGTGTGTGATTGTTATCACGAAAATTGGCTTGAGGTGCATTTTGGAAATGTTGTGATACATTTCAATCAACTTTTGAGCACACCTTTTCGGTCATTTGACCAACCAATACACTACGGGGTTCTACCTATGTTATCACCAGAAGCGAAGATCAAGGTTCAAAACTTTGGTCGTTTCTTATCCAATATGGTAATGCCAAACATCGGCGCATTTATTGCGTGGGGTTTCATTACAGCACTATTCATCCCAACAGGTTGGTGGCCTAACGAAACGTTAGCATCAATGGTTGGTCCTATGATCACTTACTTGCTGCCATTATTGATTGGTTACACTGGTGGTAAGATGGTTGGTGGTGACCGCGGTGCGGTAGTAGGTGCCATCACAACAATGGGTGTTATCGTTGGTACTGACATCCCGATGTTCATGGGTGCAATGATTGTGGGTCCATTAGGCGGTATCGCAATCAAGAAATTCGATGAAGCTATTCACGGTAAAGTGAAGAGTGGTTTCGAAATGCTAGTGAACAACTTCTCTGCTGGTATCATCGGCATGATCTGCGCGATCATCGCGTTCATCGTGATTGGTCCTGCTGTGAAAGTTCTGTCTTCTGGTTTAGCGGCTGGCGTTAACGTGATGGTTGAAGCGGGTGCACTACCTCTTGCTTCTATCTTTGTAGAACCGGCGAAAATCCTATTCCTAAACAACGCAATCAACCATGGTATTTTCTCTCCACTAGGTATTCAGCAGTCTGAAGAGATCGGCCGTTCTATCTTCTTCCTAATTGAAGCGAACCCAGGTCCTGGTCTAGGTCTACTACTTGCTTACATGGTATTTGGTAAAGGCAGCGCTAAGCAATCTGCTGCGGGTGCATCTATCATCCATTTCCTAGGTGGTATCCACGAAATTTACTTCCCATACGTTCTAATGAACCCACGTCTAATCCTAGCGGTAATCGCAGGTGGTATGGCTGGTGTATTCACTAACGTAATGTTCAGCTCTGGTCTAATCTCTCCAGCGTCTCCTGGTTCTATCTTCGCGATTCTGTTGATGACACCAAAAGGCTCTTACATCGGCGTGATTCTATCGGTTATCGCAGCAACGGCAGTATCGTTTGTTGTAGCGTCAATCCTTCTTAAAACATCAGCGCAAGATGATGAGGAAGATTCACTAGAGAAAGCATCAGCACAAATGAAAGACATGAAAGCGTCTTCTAAAGGTGCAGCAACGGGTGCAGACATCAACCTAGCTGACGTGAAAGCAGTATACGTAGCGTGTGATGCGGGTATGGGTTCAAGTGCAATGGGTGCAGGTCTACTGCGTAAGAAAGTAGATGCAGCGGGCCTAAATATCACGGTAACTAACTACGCAATCAACAACTTACCAGCTGATTCACAAATTGTTATTACGCATAAAGATTTAACAGACCGTGCACGTAAAACCATTCCTGGTGCAATGCACATGTCTCTGAACAACTTCTTAGACGGCGCAGTATACGACAACCTAGTAGCAGAACTTGTTGAAGCACAAAGTGGTGAAGCGAAGGTAGAAGCTCCGGCTCCTACATCAGCACCAGCTCAAGAAGGCAACAAGCTTGCACTAACTAATGACAGCATCTTCCTTGGCCTTAAAGCGACTCAGAAAGAAGACGCAATCAAGTTTGCTGGCGACCAATTAGTGAAACTTGGCAACGTATCTCCAGAGTACGTAGATGGCATGTTTGCTCGTGAAGAGCTTGTATCTACTTACCTAGGCGAGTCTATCGCAGTACCACACGGCACAATCGAAGCGAAGCAATACGTACAAAAAACCGGCATCGTGTTCTGTCAGTACCCTGAAGGTATTCAGTGGGGCGAAGATGAAGATGATATCGCGAAGATGGTTATCGGTATTGCCGCTCAAGGCGATGAGCACAACATGGTGCTGATGGCTATTACCAATTCACTTGATGATGAAGACGCTGTGGAATGCCTACAGAACACAACAAACCCTGCTGATGTTCTACGTATTCTTAGCGGAAACTAAAAAGCTCTAGTCAAGCTCCTAAGTGAAGGAGGCCGGTATCCCCCTACTGGCCTCATTTTCGGTCTAAATCTGTCTTAACAAGATTCAGTCTGAATAGCTTACTGCTTAATGTCTCTAGTTAATCATCAGGCATGTGGTTGAGCAGTTAGCTATCTAGATTCAAATATTTATAAGGTCAAAATTATGAAAGCGTTACATTTTGGTGCAGGTAATATCGGTCGTGGTTTCATTGGTAAACTTCTTTCTGACGCTGGTATGAAGGTTACTTTTGCTGACGTAAATGAAACGGTTGTTAATGCGTTAATTGAACGCCAAGAATACCCAGTAAAGATTGTTGGTGAAGAGTGCGTTGTTGAAACCGTTAAGAACGTGACAGCAGTAAACTCAGCAACAAGCGCTGTGGTAGATTGCATTGCTGAGTCTGACATTGTGACGACAGCTGTTGGCCCAACAGTTCTTAAGATTATTTCTAAGTCTATTGCTCAAGGTATCGAAAAGCGTGCAGCGGCAAACAATACTGCGCCAATGAACATCATTGCAGCAGAGAACATGGTTCGTGGTACTAGCCAACTAAAAGCGGCGGTTTTAGAGCATCTTTCTGATGACATGAAAGCGTTCACTGAAGAACATATTGGCTTTGTTGATTCAGCGGTTGACCGTATCGTACCGCCAGCAGAAGCAGGCGAAACTGACCCACTAGCAGTAACGGTTGAAACGTTCAGCGAGTGGATCGTAGACCAAACACAATTTAAAGGTGAGATTCCAAACATCCCAGGTATGGAATGCACTGACAACCTTATGGCTTTCGTTGAGCGTAAACTATTCACGCTAAATACAGGCCACTTGGTAACGGCATACCTTGGCGTGCTTGCAGGCCACGAAACAATCAAAGACGCGATTGAAGACCAAGCAATTTACGCTGAAGTAAAAGCGACGATGGAAGAGAGTGGTGAGGTGCTTATCAAGCGTTACGGCTTTGATCCAGAGGCACATGCAGCATACATCTTAAAAATTCTAGGCCGCTTTGCGAACCCATTCCTACGTGACGAAGTTGACCGTGTTGGCCGTCAACCAATCCGTAAACTGAGCCCACAAGATCGTCTAGTCAAGCCACTGAACGGTACGCTAGAATACGGCCTACCAAATGCACACCTTGTAAAAGCGATTGCCGCGGCTTTCCACTACAAGAATGAAGATGACCCTCAAGCGGTTGAACTTCAGGCAATGTTCGCAGAAAAAGGTTTTGCTGAGACATTAGCGCACTATTCTGAGCTGAATATCGACTCAGAAGTTGTTAAACTAGCGGAACAAGCTTACCTAGCATTGAAATGATAAATCATCAAAGTGCCACACCTGTGGCACTTTCTTATTGCCGAGCCGTTATGCCAATACATCCTAGTCATGAAACAGAATTACTCGAGGCCTTATCTGAAGCTGAGAGTGCTAGCGCCTGCTTGATGGCGGCTTATGATGCATTGGATGATACGGTGGATGCGGTTTTAAAAAACATCTTCAAGAAAGACGACACGGCGATTAAATTCGTTGTCGAGCCTCTACTCAACAGCGGTGGGCCTTTAGGCGAGATAATGGTTCGCGGTAAATTGCTCTTGGGTTTGGGTGTTATCAGTAAAGAGCTTTATGACGATTTAGAGGTTTTCGTAACCTTGAAAGAGTGGGCGAAATTACAAGGTGACGACACCAGTTTTACCGAAGTTGATGTTATCTTTGAGCTCAATAAGGTACATGCGATTCAGCGTATTATGCCTATCGAATATGATGCGGAGATGGTCGAAACCATGTCTGGCCCGATGCTTCAAATGTTCTTAGGGCGACATCATCAGAAAGTGAAGTCGACCATTGTTTTGGCTATCACAGACATCATTAACACCTTATGTCGTGACAACGCCTTGAGTTCTTAGATTTCGTTATTGAACGTTTTCACTACGCACAACAACTCGCTACCACTTGTTTTACCCATCCTAGAATAGATATTGATTGCGGTTTCTCTCATTGAGGAATCGCTTTTTTGTATTCACTCCATCCTTAATTTCTTCTGACCTAAGCAAGATCTGTATCGGAGATGATTCTCTCGCCTAGCATCCTATCTGATTGTTCAAACACGTCGGTAGTTCAGTGTATCGACGGCAAATTTCAGGTACAAAAAAAGCCACATAACGTGGCTTTTTGTTTCAACAAAACCTGAAATTATAGGTCTTGGATGTTTTCTGCTTCTAGCTCTTGGAAGTAGCGTAGAGTCTTAACTTTTAGCTCTTGTTGAGCTGGCTCATCAGCAACGATGATAGCTTTACGGTGCATTTGTAGTGCTGTAACAGTCCACATGTGGTTTACAGAACCTTCGATAGCAACTTGTAGAGCTTGTGCTTTGTTGTGACCCATAGTCAGGATCATTACTTCTTCAGCGTCTAGTAGAGTCGCAACACCGATAGTTAGTGCGTATTTCGGCACTTGGTTGATGTCGTTGTCGAAGAAGCGAGAGTTCGCGATGCGAGTCTCTTCAGTTAGCGTCTTGATACGAGTACGAGAAGCTAGAGAAGAACCTGGTTCGTTGAATGCGATGTGACCGTCGATGCCGATACCGCCCATGAACAGGTTGATTTTGCCGTAAGAACGGATTTTTTCTTCGTAAGCTGCGCAGTGAGCGTCGATGTCTTCTGCTTTGCCGTCTAGTAGGTTGATGTTCTCTTCTTGAATATCAACGTGGTTGAAGAAGTTTGTGTACATGAAAGTACGGTAAGACTCAGGGTGGTTAGGATCGATACCTACGTACTCATCCATGTTGAATGTAACAACGTTTTTAAAGCTAACTTCACCCGCATTGTATAGTGCGATTAGCTCTTTGTAAGTCGTAAGTGGTGTGCCACCAGTTGGTAGACCAAGAACGAATGGACGATCAGCTGTTGGGTTGAATGCTTTGATCGCTTCAACGATGTGACGTGCTGCCCATTTACCTACTTGTGCCGCGTTGTTTAAAGGAATAAGTCTCATTTTTGTAGCCCCTAAGATAAGTAATTTATAGTGTGCTGAAACATTAATTCGCATTATAAAATAAGTGATCTGTTTCTGCCATTGTTTTAGGTCAAGTTTTTACTTTTTTCGTCGTATCTGTGACTCGAACTCGCAAAATTGCACACTTATTGTATGGATATTTGGTGGCGTTAAACAAGATTAATACGCTTGTCATATATCGCAATCTTGATTTAATTCAGCGCCTGAAAGGGTTCACCGATTTTGAAGTAGGAGTGAGCTAGAGGAGTATAGTAGAGGCGAGCAGAAAAGCATGACCCCGGGAGATAGGGCTGCACGCAAAAAGCCGCAGTAATAGCCGCTTTCGGAAAGGTCTATGAGCTTTGCATTTGCAAGATGTGAATACTGAGAGATAGCTATTGTGTGCTATCGTTATGAATTTTCTATAAATCTTGGTAAAACTTAATTGGTTAGCTAAAATTACTAATCACGAGGTGAAGTCGTGTTTGAAGGCAAAAAAAAAAAGGTTCATCGCGGCTTTCCGGGGAAAGCCGCTTTTATCTTCAAGAAGAAGTAGTCTGTATCTCGATACCCATACCCCATTCGCTTGATTAACTTTATTTTGTTGTTTATCCCTTCCAATGTGCAGGTGTTGAGCGGATAACTTGCCGATCCAATAATACCGTGAAGATAAGGCCTCAGTTTTCGTGCGAACTCTTTCAATGGCTTAATTCCACTTTCTTGCACTTGTGCCCACCATACCTC
>NZ_JAKEUW010000053.1:0-39904 GCF_022398115.1 Vibrio sp. Isolate22
GTCGAGAAAAGGTAACTGCTTGGATAATGCGGTTGCTGAAAACTTTTTTGCTTTACTCAAAACAGAGATGTATCACAACCAAAGCTTTGAAGATGCAGATGCTCTGATAGAGCAAATTAAAGAATACATCGAGTACTACAATACCAAACGTATAAAAGTGAAACTAAAAGGCCTGACTCCGATAGAATATCGAACTCAGGCCTTGAAAGCCGCTTAACAGAAATGTCCAACTTTACGGGGTCACATCATTAAGCTGGCTTTTACTTATATCTTAGAAAATTAGGACAGTAATTATCTTAGATTTCGTTGTGATAATTAGAAGCTGTATGTAATACCTACACGGCTACGTAGTTGACGGTCACGGCTGTCTTGAACGTTACCGAACTCTACGTATGGGCGCCAGCTCCAGTCAGACTCTTTGTAACCGATCTTCATGTTGTAATCCCACTCGTTGTCAGCACCGCCGCCGCCAGTCCACTCGTTATCAATGAAATCTTCTGCGTAGTTAGCTTCAAAGCCGAACTGCCAAGCATTCCAGTTGTAATCTATGTTACCTGTGATTTTACTGCGGTTTTTGTTGTCGTTAGATGAGTCAGACGTGTAATCGCGGAATTCATGACGGTAACGTAGTTTTGCTTTCAAACCAGAATCAAAAGAGTATTGAGCACGTACTTGTGGCTTGTAGGTTACGCTATCAGAGCCGAACGTTACTGGCATACTTGGTTGAATTAACCAGTGCTCATTGATGTTGAATTTGTAGCCGTATTCGAACTCGTTGTCTGCCGCTTCCCACTCTGAGAAAGGCTTACCTTTTTGTTTCATTTCTGCGCCGAAGAAGTGGTTATCGACAGAACCACTCATCTTGATACGGCTTGCCCAGTCTTCAGAGCCATGCTTGTACTCTTGACGAGCGTCGAGCGATGCAGCTGATACGCTGCCTGCGAATAGGGTTGCCACTACGGCTAAAGCAATTTTATTATTTTTTAACATTGTATTGTTCCACTGTTTTCTTAATTAAAAGTTGTTACTCAAGGGGAGAGCATTTCTCCCCTTGCAATCATTCGGATTAAAGCTTCGGGTAAAGCAGTTCTATGTCTCGTTGCGCCCATACTTCAGCTAAGTTTTTCTTCACTGTGAACTCACTGAAATCAGTGTCGGTTGCTAGTTTTACCCACTCTGGGTTCTCCATCGCCACGCCAGCTTTCAGGTAGAGGGGAGTCATGCGCTCAACACGACGACGTTCGTCTTTTTGTGTGTATGGCCACTCTTTAGATAGGTCGTTGTAATTCGCCATTAGCTGGATTCCTGTGTCTAGGGAACCGCCTTTCTTATTGGTGTAATTCCAAAGATCGATACCGACTTTGTCACCGATCTGAGCGATACCGACCAACGGATCTAGGCTGAAATAGTGGTAGTGGTAAGCTCGAGTACGCTCAATCTCATGAGGTTGAGAACCGTCTTTTTCGAATTGAGTGTCGATGCGCATCTTGCCTTTTTGAACCATCTGTTTGGCAAGAGCGTCGTTTCCAAGGAAGTAAGAAACACCGGCTACTTGATAGTCGTACCAAGTACCGTGATTATTCTCTGCGTATGCTTCACCTTTAGGGCCACCCGATAGATCATCGGTGATCAACCAGTCAAGATAGTCGCTATACCATTGGGTAATTTGTGCCTCATCAGACTCCGTCCATGCTGAGGATTGAGATAAGATTGCGATTGAATCCAGCATGCGATCTGTCAGAGTTCTGGTATCGATGATCCCACCGCGACGCCCTTCAGCAACACCAGGCACACCTTGTCCGTAATTCACATTCGGGTTCATCTTAGTGTCTTCATTGAAGAACCAAGTTCTTACATACTCAATGCCTTGTTCAGCGTATTTTTCGTCTTGGCTAAAGTAGTAGGCGATCGCCAATGCGCGCACAGAACGGGTAAAGTGGCCAATACGTTTTGAGTCAGTTTCGTCGGTTTTGGAGGCAGGATTTGTTTTTCCGTCGTGACGTACCCATGGAAGCCCATCTTCTTTTGTTTCATCTGGCCACCAGTATGGGCTGATGCTCATATAATCGTTTTTGCTACCACTAGGTGGCACCATGCCTTTATCAGCAACACTAAAAGGACCGTCGTTCATTGCTAACTCTGCTTCTTCGAGCAGTTTTGTATAAGCATCTTTCATTGAGTCAGAAGCTTGATCAGAGTTAAGCAAACTACGGTTCGCTTCTAATGTTGCCTCGTCGAGGAAAACGAACTCTGCAGCTATAGCTTGTGAGCCGAAAGTGATAGCACCAATACAAGCAGCAAGATGTAGGAGTCGAGGAGCTTTCATATTTACGCCTTTTGTTTTGAATTAAAATAATACAAATATGCTAGCGATTTATGACAGGGTGATCTGTGAATTAGATCGTGTTGTGGTTACAAAGACGTCATTCACAGAATTTTACAAAGTGGTGTTGTTGTGTATGTTGTTGTTTTTATTGTTATTTTATTTTTTGGTGTGCGATTTTTAAAATATATCTCTATCAATAAATGTGCGCTGCACCAGAAAATGGAACCTTTGGGTTACTTCTTATTTGTAATACATTATTGGTTTTGGTAGTTTTGTCGGACGACGTATAGGGTCAATAGCGGAACACACCAATGGTTGATGGCTCACGATGACATCAGGTCTGTTGGTTTATAAGGAGAGTGTTCTGATGACGAGTGAGATCGTCCTGACTTGAACTGATGAATGAGAAGAAATCGTTAAAGTGCTTGAAAGAGCATTTTGATTATTGCTCCCAACTATTCTAATGATAACTTCTGCTTTCGTTTAGGAAGGTAGGAGATGGTAGTGAAGATCTGCCTTTACGCTCATGTTGATACAGGCAACATGAGCGTTTTTTTTGTCTGTTTTCAGTGAAAGTTACAGGCTAGAAAGTCAGCCTATGTGCAGCTTAGAGTCGGTTAACTGTGACTGGGCATCCAAACTTGTTTGGAAGTGATCTCGTGGTCTTTAAAAGTCACTTCTTCCACTTTGTCGCCATTGACGTTCCAGCGAGTCAATTTGCCGTTGGCTATTTCACCCTCACTGAATTTGGTTTCTGATGCTTTATTACCGTTGGTGTAGTAATCAGTCACTAGGCCATCTTTTAACCCATCGCTGTATTCTGCTGTGAGGCTCTTTTCACCGTTTGGATACCATCGAGTCGCAACCCCTGATAGCTCATTGTCTTTGTAATTAAGCTCCGCTTTTTTCTGGCCGTTTGGGTACCAAGTCTCTGCTTTGCCTTGTAATTCGCCTTTAACGTAGTTCACTTTTGAGGCTATCTGACCATTTGGATACCAATTAGTCTCCAAACCAAGTTCCAGCCCATCAGCAAACTGAGCTTGAGTCGCAATTTGGCCGTTATCGTATTTCTCTTCAAATTGCCCGGTAAAGGGTTTCGAGTGGTTTACTTGGTAAGCCACACCTTTGCGCATCTGTAAATAGTCGACGGCATCTTCACGTGGTGTTGCTGCATAACTCATAGAAGACATCGTACTTAGAGCAATCAATATTGGGATGTATTTCTTCATAATGACACCTTTTTATTGGACAGGGGGAAAGTGTAACCGGTGTGTTAAAAGCATTTCACTTTAGTGAAATGCTGTCAGCACCTATTACTGGTTTTCAAGATTGCATTATTGGTGTCCTAATAAATGGAACTTTTATACGAAGATTTTTGGTGACGAAACTTTATAGTCTTTGTCATACAAAAAAACTTGTTGGGCATGTGAGGTTTTAAATTCAATTGAGTCTTTTCAGTGAAATTGTCAGGGACAGTTGTAACGCTATACACGATATTCATCCTAGTATAACTACCAGTAATCCGATGTTTTATGCGCTTTTTAGTGGTTGTTTGTGCACCAAATTGGATAGTTAGCTTTCTAGTGGTGCAATTTTGAACTCGATCACTTGTATGATTAATAAGTCGGTTAACTCTAAGATCATTATCACGCATTTAAGTTATTGTACTACAAATATATCGTCATCGTTCTATATTGGCCTTAACAAGAAACATAAATAAAAGGTCTGAAAGATGGAACTCAATACCCTAATAGTTGGCATCTATTTCCTATTCTTAATCGCAATAGGTTGGATGTTCAGAACGTTTACAAGTACCACAAGTGATTACTTCCGTGGGGGAGGCAGCATGCTTTGGTGGATGGTAGGTGCTACGGCATTTATGACCCAGTTTAGTGCATGGACCTTTACCGGTGCGGCTGGTAAAGCATTTACTGATGGATTCGCGGTAGCCATTATCTTCATTGCGAACGCCTTCGGTTATTTAATGAATTATCTGTATTTCGCTCCAAAATTCCGTCAACTGCGAGTTGTTACGGTTATTGAAGCGATTCGTATGCGTTTTGGTAAAGTGAATGAGCAAGTATTTACTTGGTCTGGTATGCCGAACAGCGTTATCTCTGCAGGTATTTGGTTGAATGGTCTCGCGATCATCGCATCGGGTATCTTCGGCTTTGATATGACAACGACGATTATCCTTACTGGTCTTGTTGTATTGGTGATGTCGGTAACTGGCGGCTCTTGGGCGGTAATCGCGTCTGACTTCATGCAGATGGTTATCATCATGGCAGTAACGGTGACGTGTGCAGTGGTTGCTATCTATCACGGTGGTGGTGTTACGCAGATCGTTAATGATTTCCCAACCGATTCGTTCATTACTGGTGACAACCTTAACTACATGAGCATCTTCAGTATTTGGGCGGTGTTCATCTTCCTAAAGCAATTCAGCATTACCAACAACATGTTGAACTCTTACCGTTACCTTGCTGCGAAAGATTCAAACAACGCACGTAAAGCTGCGCTGCTCGCTTGTGTGCTAATGACGCTTGGTCCAATCATTTGGTTTATGCCTTCTTGGTTCATGGCTGGTCAAGGTGTCGATCTAGCGTCTGCTTACCCAGAAGCTGGTAGCAAAGCCGCTGACTTCGCTTACCTTTACTTCGTTCAAGAATACATGCCAGCAGGTATGGTGGGTCTTCTTATCGCGGCTATGTTCGCTGCGACCATGTCTTCAATGGACTCAGGTCTAAACCGTAACTCAGGTATCTTTGTTAAGAACTTCTACGAGCCGATTCTTCGTCCAAATGCGAACGAAAAAGAACTAGTGGTTGTTTCTAAGCTAACGTCGACCTTCTTTGGTATCGCGATCATCTTAGTTGCTCTGTTCATCAATTCACTTAAAGGACTTAGCCTTTTCGACACCATGATGTACGTGGGTGCGTTGATCGGCTTCCCTATGACAATTCCAGCATTCTGTGGCTTCTTCATCCGTAAAACACCGGATTGGGCAGGCTGGGGCACGTTAGTTGTTGGTGGTGTGGTTTCTTATTTCGTCGGTTTCGTTATCACAGCAGACATGATCCAAAACTGGTTTGGTCTAAATGAACTAACGGGTCGTGAGTGGGCAGACCTGAAAGTGGCTATCGGCCTTATTGGTCATATCGTGTTTACTGCTGGCTTCTTCGTACTATCTACTCTGTTCTACAAGCCTCTTGCTGAGCATCGTGAGAAAGACGTAGATAAGTTCTTCAACAACCTAGCAACGCCATTGGTTGCAGAGAGCACAGAGCAGAAGAAACTGGATAACAAACAACGTCGTATGTTGGGTTCACTTATCGCAGTTGCAGGTGTCGGTGTGATGACGATGTTCGTCCTACCAAACCCGATGTGGGGACGCATGGTGTTCGTTCTATGTGGATTGATTGTATTTGCGGTTGGCTTGCTTCTAGTGAAAGCCGTGGATGACAAGGTCGAGCAGCAAAATGATGAAGTGAAGCCAGCTGAGGGCTAAGTCACTAGCAAGACACTCAAAGTTCAAAGTAACGACAAGTCAAAATAACAAGTTTAAAAAGCGGTGTTGATAAAACGGCCACGCGTTTAGGTGGCCGTTAATTTGATAATCCATTATTTAATGTGAGAAGTAAGATGAATAAGAAATTAATTTCGGTGAGCATTATTAGCGCGTTTACGTTGGCTTTCGCTACGGGCTGTACCACCCAAGAAAAAACAGCACCAGTAACCACTGCAGTAGAGCAGACAGCCCCGGCGATTAACGACATTGATCGCAGCTACTTATTGAGCAGTGACCGTTTAGCCGAGGTTGATGGCAACACACTTTCGGTAGCATCAGAAGAGCAAGTCGCTACACTGAAAGCGCAATTTGAGAACCTAAAGGATGGCGACGAAGTGGTTATCCCGAATGGTAAATACGCAAACTTAGGTCAAGTGACGATCACCGCAAATGACGTCACAATCCGAGCTGAACAAGCAGGCTCCGCGTGGTTGACGGGTTTAATTCAGTTCGAACTGAAAGGTGATGACATCACGCTTGATGGTCTCGTATTTACAGAGGGTG
The DNA here is from genome assembly GCF_022398115.1 of Vibrio sp. Isolate22. Lineage (NCBI taxonomy): Bacteria > Pseudomonadati > Pseudomonadota > Gammaproteobacteria > Vibrionales > Vibrionaceae > Vibrio > Vibrio sp. Isolate22. The sequence goes on from NZ_JAKEUW010000053.1 coordinate 6,399, forward strand.
GTCCGAACGAGCGATTTGGTGCAGTACGCATGATGGGTAATAGCAATACGCTTAAAAACTCTACATTTTACTACTTCAACCACGACTACACTTACGAGCCAGATGAGCGACGTTCCGAGTACCCAAAGTACCTATGGGTTTCACTGTGGGGGAAAGATGGCAAGGTGATTAACAACCGTTTCGAGGGTAAGCAAAAGCGCGGTACATTGATCGGTGTTCAAAAGGATGACACACCAGATAATCATTTGATCGCGAACAACATCTTTATGGATCAAAAGCCAAACCAGTTTAACGAGTTCGATATCAAAGAAGCGATTCGCTACAACGGTAACAGCTGGGAAGCGATTCGTATCGGTGATTCTAAGTCTTCACAGTGGGATTCAAGCTCTAAGTTCGTGAACAACCTGATGATCGATATGGATGGTGAGCGTGAGCTGATCTCTATTAAATCAGGCGACAACACGATTGCAGGCAACACAATCTTCCAAAGTGCAGCGCTGATTTCACTGCGCCACGGTAAAGGCAACACGGTTGAGAACAATATGATTCTGGGTAATGAAAAACGTCTAACAGGCGGCATTCGTATCTATGATGAAGACCATGTGATCCGCAACAACTACATTGCTAACACTCGTGGCCGTGATGGTGTCATTGAAGGTAACGCTGACTTGCGTGGTGGTATCGTGATTAACACGGGCATCATTGATGTGGCGAACGGTGAACAGCTTGATCAATCGGTGAAAGGTAAAGAGCTTAATAAGCAATGGACTCCGAAAAACATCACCATCGAAAACAACTCTCTTGTCGATACGGAGTGGGGCATTGTTTATGGTAACCAAAGCCACCGTGTAAGCCTGTTCAACAACGCGGAAGTAGAAGGCATCTATGCCGGAGTTGATATTGCGTTTAAACACAACGTGGTTGATAACTCACAAACACCTGAATTTGTGAGTGTTCGCGCGACTCATGACTTCCCACTAGTTGGCGCAACCTACACAGATGAAACTTACGTTGGTCAAGTCACAGATTCTGAGCTGATTGAAAGCTACTCGGTTGAGCTACCAAAAGTAACGGTTGAGAACGGCCTTAATGCATACCAAGGTGAGGGCGCAGATGTGTCTAAGCTTTCAGTTGTGACCGCTGAAACAGCAGGCCCGGATTACGTACTTGAGAACACAACTAAGTAACTTATTTATTAACGCTAGATGTTTATTGGTATGAGCGATCGAATCGGCTCACGATAGCTAGTGCCAATCAAAATGAAAAAAGCCTCAACAGCTAAAACTTGTTGAGGCTTTATCGATCTTGCGCCATTACTATGATTTGTATTTATGCAGAAGTTCCCAAGGGATGTGGCATAAGTGATGATCTTCAGGGAAGTGACTCAAATGATGCTGGTGTATATCGTCGCTGGCAACATAATGGGTCAATGGCAACACCTCTACGGCGATGCGCTCAGCGTCCTCACGTGATGCGATATAGCGCTCCGCTTCAGCTAAGTGTTTGGCTTCGGTGCTGTACACGCCAGTGCGATACTTTTCGCCTACATCAACACCTTGTTTATTGACGCTGTAAGGATCAATGATCTCAAAAAGGTGGCCCACTAGCGCCGTTACTGAGGTGAGGTTTGGGTCAAATTCAATTTGTACACACTCTGCGTAGCCATCGTATTCGCTTGGTTTGCCTTGGTTATCCTTTATTTGAGAACGTCCATTAGCACGACCTGCTTCTGTGCTTATCACGCCGGGCACATACTTAATGAACTCTTGTACGCCCCACAAGCAACCACCCGCTAAATAAATTTGTTCCATACTTCTTTTTGAGCTCTCTGAGTTTTTGTTCGATGGTTTTGATTTATCGCACAAATCGTAGCAGTAGGTTGGAGCCTATATCAATACGCAATAGACGCGTATGTACTAAAATAAGCTCATAAAAACAAATGCCTAAGTATTGCAAATCGTCGTAGATGAACAAATGTAAGTTGAATGCGATATCGAGATTATATAGGTCATCGCAACTTGTCACCAACCCGAACCTCAACATCAAGTGAGAGTTAACCTAATCATGTTTGAACAAGTCAAAGACTTCATTAACCCGAGTAAGAACCCTGACCTGACTCAGGCACACGAATATCAACGAAAACATTTGCCAACCTTGTGGCTGCTCGGCAAAACGGGTGCAGGTAAATCATCGTTTATTCAAGCGGTCACGGGGGATTCCTCAGTGGAAGTCGGCAACGGATTTGCACCATGTACCATGACAGCCATGTCGTATGCGTTTCCTCAAGACAAACCTGTGATGCGCTTTCTTGATACTCGTGGTTTGGGTGAAGCTGATTATGATCCCGACGAAGACCTAAGAGAAATTGGTCAAGCGGGCAATGCGTTAGTGGTGGTGATGAAAGCGGATGAGCCAGAGCAATCGGCGGTACTGTCTGCGCTGAAACAGATTAAGAAGCAAAAGAAGATTAAGCATTTGCTGCTTGTTCATACTGCGGTGCTGTCTTCTCAAGAACCAGACCGCGCAAGGCAAGTTCAATTTAACACTCAACAAGTAGAGAAGTTTTGGGGCAAAGGCTTTGAAACAGTCGCGGTTGATTTTGAGAGCGACAATGATGATGTCTATAACCTCGAATTATTGTTAGAACGGTTGACCAGTATACTTCCTGTTATAGGGATGATGGTGCAAGACAAAGAGCACGCTACGCAAGAAGAAGCCAACTTTGACAAGGTCGAAAATGAAGTGCTTTGGTATGCAGGAAGTGCAGCGGCTAGCGACTTAGTTCCAGGTGTGGGCTTGGTGTCTGTGCCTGCTATTCAAGCGAAAATGCTGCACAGTTTGGCCAATCAGTATGGGGTTGAGTGGAATAAGCGAGTCTTTAGTGAACTTATTGGTACTTTAGGCAGTAGCTTTGCCGTGCAATATGGAGTGAAGCTTGGTACACGGCAACTGGTTAAGTTGATACCTGTGTATGGGCAAACCGTTGGCGCCGTCGCCGCTGCGGCTATGAGTTTTGGTACCAGCTATGGTCTTGGCCGAGCTGCATGTTACTACTTTTACCACAAGAACAGAGGCGAAGAAGTTTCTGAACAAGAGATGCAAACAATCTATAAAGAATCCCTGAAAAAAGGTAAGGCAGCGTCGGGCTATGAAGAAAATTAAAAACTTATTTCGATTGCTCGCCGTGTTGTCGAGCGGGCGTTGGGGGATCGCTCTGATTTCGGCGCTCTTCCCGAGCATCATCATCATGGGCTTTGGCCTGTTCTTGGCAATCAAGTATGGTTATCTACTGGAAATGTCGATAGCGATTGCTGTGAGTACCTTGCTGTTCACGATTCCGTTATACATCTCTAGCCGTTCTTCACGCAATTCGACCAACAGTGATGCGGAAACAAATACAAAAGATGAAGCCAAAACTGAGTATTCAAGTCACAACATCGACGATGCGTTAGTTAAGGCGTCGAATGAATGGTCTCAAGCTGAACTGTCGATCTGGAACGACTCGAAGCATTACGTTCGTCAACAATTAGTCGATGATATTGAGTGGGGCAATTTAGACCAAACTGGTTTGCAGGTACTGGAGTTCGTTGCCAAAAAGTTTGGTAAGAAGTCGCTCGATTTTTCAATTCCAGAAGGACTTAAGCTGTTTGAAGAGGTAAGTCGTCGTTACAAAGTGGTGGTAAAAGAGCACATACCGGGTATTGAGTACCTTAAGGTTTCTTACATCAAGGCAGGCTACGAAGCCTATGATAAATATGGGGAGTTGGGGCATAAGATCTTCAAAGCGGCGATTTGGGGTAATCACCTAAAAAACCTATATTTGAACCCATTGAAGGTTATTTCTGACTTAGGTCGTGAGCAAGCGACAGCCTCTATGACAAAGGGCGTTGTGGATGACATGCAATATGCAGCGAAACAAGCCTTGCTCGATGAAGTGGCAGCTGTTGCGATCGATTTATACAGTGGGCGTTTCAGCATTGAAGACGAAGCGTTAAAAGCGTCTGATGTTTCAGAAGTCGACGAGAAACGTTTCGCTCCTGAATTAGAACCAGTGAGAATTGTACTAGTCGGGCAAACTAGCTCTGGTAAATCATCGATTATCAATGCTCTCAAGCAGGAAATGGTGGCCGAGGTGGATGTTCTACCATCAACGGATACCTCTACGGTGTACAACGCATTTGTTGATGACAACGATGTGAGAGTGGTTGATCTTCAAGGGTTGGATGGAAACGCTAAAACCGAAGCTGTGATGCTTAAAGAGATGACTCAAGCTGATGTGGTGTTATGGGTACTTAAAGCGAATCAGTCTGCTCGTGAACTGGATAAACAGCTTAAAGATAAGTTTGATGCATTTTATGAGGATCCTAAGAATATCTCGCGCAAGCAGCCAATCGTGATCACCATCGTCAACCAAGTGGATCGGTTAAAGCCGGTGGAAGAGTGGCAGCCACCTTACGATTTGGATAATCCAACCTCGGCAAAAGCTAAGATCATTGTTCAGGCGCTTGAATACAATCAAACACTTCTGAAGCCTGATATTGCTTTACCACTAGCGATTGCACCAGAAAAGATACAGTTTGGTTTAGAGGCTTTGAAACAGACACTGATCGAACACATCGCAGACGCCAATAACGTGCAGAGAAATCGTCAGCGCCTCGAAGCTATCAATAGAGGAACCTCGGTAAAAGGCCAGCTTAATAAAGCCATGAAAGCGGGTAAGAAGGTTGCTCCGAGCGCATTGAAAGCCGCAACGCCTAAACTGGCTGAGATGGCGATAAAACAAGTCACTAAGAAAAAATAGCCAACAATACCAAAGCGATATTGGTTAAGCCGTAATATCGCTTTGGTAAACAATTTCTTTTATATTTCTGAACCTTTAATGCTTGAACTTATTATTATCTTTAAATTAACGAACTAGTGTAATAGTTCGTTAAGTCACTCTTATGATAGTGTGATATAAGACAATAAAGAACAGCGCTGTGATTCTAAATATTGATCACATTTATGATTTAATCGCCTTTATTTATAAAATAATTGCACTATATTTAAATTTCGGATCACTTTGATTTCAACATAGGGATATATTGTGAACATGTATCTGAAATGGCAATCAACAACATGGCTAACCCTGTTAGCTTGGTATACTTTAGATCATCAGCTCTCGTTCCACCTTTCTTCAGAGTAGTACCCTCTTGGCGTCACACGCCCAGCGGAGCCTTCTGGCTTTGCCAATCCTGTTAATTGTGTCTTTAAGATATGCGGCAAGCAAGGGAACAATCAGTTCGTTAACTGTATGTCTTACTGATCGTTTTTTATATCTTGGTCGTTATTAATAGGATCTCAATCAATATCTTATTGATTCAATAATTTATTTCTCGCTATTAATTTTTATCTTAATTATCACGAGTGTGATGGTTCGAAAAATAAAAATAGTGATGAGTTGTGACCTCTAAAAATAATGAACTTAAGGTCTTCCTTTAATATTTCTTCATTAGGGAATACTGAGTTCGTTGAAAGGTACTATTATGGAAAACTTCAAGCATCTACCTGAACCGTTTCGTATTCGCGTTGTAGAGCCAGTAAAAAGAACTACCTATGCTTATCGTGAGCAAGCCATCGTCGAAGCGGGTATGAACCCATTTCTACTCGATAGTGATGATGTGTTCATTGATCTGCTTACTGACAGCGGCACGGGTTCAATAACTCAACGTATGCAAGCGGCGATGTTAATGGGCGATGAAGCGTACAGCGGCAGTCGGAGTTACTACGCACTGTCGAATGCTGTGAAAGATATCTTTGGCTATGAGCTAACCATTCCGACTCACCAAGGACGCGGCGCAGAGCAGATCTATATCCCGGTGCTGATCAAAAAGCGTGAGATGGAAAAGGGGCTAGACCGCAGCAAAATGGTCGCTTTGTCGAATTACTTTTTCGATACAACGCAGGGCCACACTCAAGTGAATTGCTGCGTTGCGAAGAACGTTTACACAAAAGAAGCGTTTGATACCTCAGTAAATGCAGACTTTAAAGGCAACTTCGATATCGTCAAATTGGAAGAGGCGATCATAGAAGCGGGTGCTGCCAATGTTCCTTACATTGTGAGTACTATCACCTGCAACTCGGCTGGTGGACAGCCTGTTTCTATCGCTAACCTCAAAGCCGTATACGAGATTGCTCAGAAATATGATATTCCCGTCATCATGGATTCGGCTCGCTACGCTGAAAATGCTTACTTTATTCAGCAGCGAGAGCCGGGTTATCAAGATTGGACTATCGAGCAAATTACTCGTGAGTCCTACAAATACGCAGACGGCTTAGCCATGTCCGCTAAGAAAGATGCGATGGTGCAAATGGGCGGTTTGTTGTGCTTTAAAGATGACTCCCTCATGGATGTGTACACAGAGTGCCGAACCTTGTGTGTGGTGCAAGAGGGCTTCCCGACATATGGTGGCTTAGAGGGTGGTGCCATGGAGCGCCTTGCGGTTGGGCTATACGATGGCATGCGTCAAGATTGGTTGGAGTATCGCATCGGTCAGGTTCAATACTTGGTGGATGGCCTAGAAGCGATTGGTATTGTGTGTCAGCAAGCGGGCGGTCATGCTGCGTTTGTTGATGCGGGTAAATTGCTTCCACATATTCCGGCAGGTCAGTTCCCTGCCCATGCTTTAGCGTGTGAGCTATACAAAGTTGCGGGAATCCGAGCCGTTGAGATTGGTTCATTGCTGCAAGGGCGAGATCCTGCAACAGGCGAGCAGCATCCATGTCCTGCTGAGCTATTGCGCCTAACCATTCCACGCGCGACTTACACTCAAACGCATATGGACTTCATTATTGAAGCGTTCGAAAAAGTAAAAGAGAACGCGAGCAAAGTGAAAGGGCTCGATTTTGTTTATGAACCACCAGTACTAAGACATTTCACTGCGCGTTTGAAAGAGGTGGAAACCCACGAGAACCAAGCTGAAAAAAAGAGTCAACCAACGCTCGAAGAAGCATTTTAAGTTAATAAAATAAGCGAATAGTCATCAGAACCATAATTAAAGGCTCCTTTGGAGCCTTTTCTTCTTGGCGTGAAGTTCTGGAGTTGAGACAACTGTTATGGGGCGCCTGAGGTGACTTTATTTGGCCTAAGCTTGCTTATCTTTCAGGGTTGCTTTCAGTAGTTGAAATAACCACTGATTCAACGGTGCATCTTTTTGAGAGCGGCGGCAGCTCATCACATAGCTCACATCTATCGTCAATTTTTCAGGAAGGTCCATGCTGCGGCAGCCGTCTGGTACGCTGCCACTGAGTGTGATACCAAAAGCATCGGACTTGGTGACTACATCGTGGATCATTGCTGGGTGGTCGACTTCGACCTTTGGGTTGACGTCGAAACCTATGTTCCTGAGGCGCTCAAGAATAGGGTACTTGTTGTCATTCCATCCTGGTGTTTTGAAAAGAATGATTGGATAGTTAGCGAGTGACATAAAGTCATTTGCGGGGTGGTCCTCTCTTACAAAGAACACCACTTTTCCTTTTCCGAACTCCATTTGAGAAATCGACTGCGGTAAGGTTTCATCAAAGTAATGCACCGCTATCGCCTCTTCGCCGTCAATCAATTGATTCCTAGCGTTGCTTCCCCATCTCACGAACGAATAGTTCGCGTGCGGCGCTGCTTTACTCAGAGCAAAGTAGAGTTTCGAACCGAAACGTTCCCAAAATAGGGTGTTCGCGTAGATCTTGATGTCACCATTGTAAGAATCCGGAGAGAAGTCTTGGTGTTTGATGGCCTCGATGCTACTCAATATCTGTTCAAAGTTGCTGATGTTATTTTCAACAAAGGTCGTGGGTTCGAAGCCGTGTTTGGTTTGAATAAACAGTGGGTCGTTAAGTTGGATTTTTAACTTTGAAAGGTTCTTACTGATCGCTCCAGAAGTTTTTCCTAGCGACTCTGCTACCAGTCCAACATTACGAAGCTCATACATCCGCTTGATGACGAGGATATTTTGAATATCGAGGTTGATGTCCACAGGCTCTCCAAATCATTCCTTTTATAGGCAGCAATCTCTGTGCGCTAAGCCGCCAGAAATCATGTGACTCTAATATCATAGTGGCAATGCACAACTTCTAAGACAGGACAACGTCAGAAGATCGCTAATCCCTTGATTTTCCATTTGGTAAATCTTGCTTTTCCTCGTGTCGTTATCACTCTGTCGCTAAAGTTACCTCAACAAAGCAACACAGATATTAGACGAACAGATAATTAGAAATACAACGAGGTGATGTATGAATAAGTTACTTGCACTTGGCTTAATGGCGCTTTCAATGAACACTGCTTTTGCTGCTAACGGTACACATACCGGCACTATCGATATGACAAGAAGCGAAGGCAATCAAGTGAAGGCAGAGCGTGTAGAGTCAGACTTAGTACTTGAAGGAAGAAATGAAGCTTCTAATGGCGGAATCCAATTCCAAAAGAACGTAGATCAAAACCAAGCGATAAAGCTTACAGGTCGTCGTGACTAACGTTTAAAGTGTGCTTACCACTTTAAATGTTCTACCATTGTAATGAAAAATGCTGCGCCTTAGGGTGCAGCATTTTTCGTTATGGGAACCTTCTAATGGCAGACTAGTAACTAACAAGCCTTGGCATGGTGTGTGACGTGTGGCATTTTGGTCACTGTTAAAGGTTGAAGTTGCGTTAGTTAAGCGTGGAAAGGAAGAGCAGATGATACGTCATATTTTACTGATAAAATTCAAAGAACATGCGGAGCTTTCAGAGATTGAAAAGCTAAAGGCGCTGTTTGAGGCTATGCCAAGTAAGGTTGAAGGTGTAACTTCAGTAGAGTGGGGGCTAAATGATAGTCCAGAGAACAAGAACCAAGGTTATAGTCATTCTGTCTTGATGACGTTTACTGATGAAGCAGGGCGACAAAATTATCTACCGCATCCAGAGCACGATGCACTGAAAGAGGTATTTCGCCCACTATTGGATGACATCATCGTATTTGATTACTCTCTATAGCAATAGCAATAGCAATAGCAATAGCAATAGCAATCAAGAGTCTAATAGTCGCCTCGGCTGAATTTCAAACTCTCAAAGTGAGTGATATAGAAAGCGCGCAGGTATTGGTCTGTGCGCTTTATTTTTAGTCAAAATTACATGTCGCGAAAGTTACGGGTTACTCTGTCGGTAATATAGTGACCGGAGTGAAAGAAGCTACAGCATTACCACCGGCTCCAGGACGGTCAACATAAGGTGTGTTTTGCATTAAGGTGTAGTACACATCCACGAAGTCATCATCGTTCACAAGTACACCTTCAGGAATAACATCAATAATCTTACTGGTGATCTGAGGGATGATGGCATAACCCTGTACTTCTGGATCTGGAATCATTTTCAGGATTTCTTCCGCGGCTTGCACCAGGAGTTTAGCTAGGTCTTTATAGTTGGTCCCGTCGTCATGTTCCATCAAGATCATATCTGCAGCACCCCAGCGGTAACGTGGCCAGAATATGATACTTTGGCTTGGGTAGTACGTCTGTTTGTCGTAGTCTAAGTAGGGCATCTCAATCAGATCAATTTGAGGCGCGACACGACTTGAATCTACGCCAGTGACGATAGCGTAAATCTCTGCTTTACCTGAAATCCATGGTTCTCTATCAATCGCTAAACGAATCTTGGTTAATTGCGTCGTGTTCAATTCCTCAGGTTCCGATTCAGCCAAAGAGCGTGCAGCACCGCTAAATAGTGTCAGCTTTTGAGGTTCTTTTTTCTGGCTGCTAGTGCTGTCGCTGCTGTCTGAGTTAAGTACCGTGTCTGTACCTTGTTTTTGCATTTCAGCTTGCATGGTCATTAACCCAGCCTTGAGCTCTTCTGCACCGTTGCTATCAATCACAAACACCGGAACATCGGGCATTTGGTACACATCTAACTCATGAACTTGACCATACACATCGTAAGCTTCAACGTATTGCCAATTCGAATCATCCCCCGATGGTTCGTAAGCAAACAGCGGGCTTTCACCATTTTTCCAAGCTTCAACCATGGCTTCATCAGCCATCCTAATTTCTAACACTGAATCACTAAACTCATCGATACCTTTAAGTTTTCGGTAACTAGAATCGGCTTTGTGCATTTTATTTGAAAAGGCGGAGTAGGAATGAGCCGAGTTCAGTTTGTCTAAAGGTGTCGATAGAGTTTCTTCGGTGATTTGGGTTTTCAAAGAAGACTCAAGATCGGCATAGCGAGCACTTATTTGCAGCGCCAATGATTGCTTTTGCGCAGCTGCATTATTTGCGATTGAAAGTGGATCTGAAACAGAGTGTGTTGTATCGATATTGTTTGCATAAGACTGGAAGCCAACCACTGTTGTTGCAAGCACCATACTGATCGAAAAAGATGGTCTCATAAATAATCCTTATTTTAATTTCTATCATTAATAGAGCTTTTGCCCTACAAGGATTAACCTATCAATCACATGAATGTGTGCAAAACCTAGTCATGTTTTTTTGTGTCAGTCTGCAGCACAAGGTCTCAATTTAATTTATTTGATTGAAATTTATATAATGCCAACTTGATATTTTATAGCTTATAAACCACTCAATATATAAATAACAATATTATTAACTGTTACGTTGCTTGGCGGCGTTTGAGTCAATAAAAAGAAAGCCTACTCGTTTTAGAGTAGGCTTTGTGGTTCAACTGGAAAGTAGCGTTCGACTATTTTGTTGGCTGATATAGCACTTCAGTCACTCTACTTGTTCTGTACTCTAGGTTAGATGAACTACGAATCAAAACGTTAGAGTCTACTAAAGGCTTGCTTGCGTTTAGGTAAAGGTGCCACGACTTTCCGTCGTCGGTTGAATACTCTAAGTTAAGACCCGGGAATTGAGAGTTCATGTGCAGTTTGCCCTGTGAGATCTTTGCTCCGGGTACTGGCAAGCGATAGTTAATGTCTCTCATCTCGACCTTTGCTAACTCACGTTGACCTAAGATATTGGCAAATCGACTCCAATCATCGCTCAAGACGTTTAAGTCTGTGTGTTCCGTAGAATCCGAATATTCAACACCTGGCTGGTACTCCAATTCCCACGCTGCTTTATGCCACGCTCGCTCGGCCACAGCCATTAGGCGAGGGAAGGCCATGTATTCATATTGCTGATCTGTTCTGACTGTTTCAGACCAGAGTGCTGCTGATATCCCATAAGCGGTGTCATTTGGTGTTAGGCTTCCTTTTGCTGTGTAAGAGTCACCATTTCGGTCTTTTGCTAATTCAGCGTTTTGTGGCAAGTTTTCTGGAATGTAGGAAAACATCTTTCGAGTATCTGACGCTCGAGTTGCCCAGTAATAACCGCGTTCATGCTCATCAACTTCATAAGGCATATCAAGGTAGATATGGTCAGGGTTAGACAGCACTAGTTGATAGCCATCGTTAATCAGTTGGATAGAAGTGTCGCTTGCTCCCCAGAAAATCGTATCCCACAAATTGACTCGTGCCTTATCTGTCGCAAGCGCTTCTGAATTCTCGACATACTTTAGGCCGTCTTGCCACGCTTGGAATGTCGTTACATCTTGCTCTTGTAATAACTTAGAAACTTCGGTGGCGAAGTAGCTCAGGAGCTTATCTTGGCTTTCAATTTCACCAGATTCTATTTTGGCGATGCATTGAGGAGACTTTTCATAGGGCTTGTGCTCTTTAGAAAGGTCAATCTGTCCTTTGCCAGCCTCGGGAGTGTCGTTGGCGTCTTGGAATCCGTGGCCCAGTTTAATGTTCTTTGCTTCATCGCCACCAAAATGCCATTGAGTGAGTGGCATTTCGGCTTCTTCGTGCATGAGTTTTACTTCAGTGATGACCTTGCTTACAAACTGCTTTGAAGACTCAAGGCATGGGTTGAGAAAGCTTTGGCGATTGTAAAATTGTACCGTTGTGACGTTCGACTGATCTTCAGGATCGAGTAGGCGATATTGCTCCGCTTTTTCAATGTCCCCAAGCGCTATATATTTGTGGTATCTAGCCTCCATTGACATGACTGCCGCTCGAGCATGTGCGGGCATATCAAACTCTGGAATGACTTCAATCTTGTGCGCTTTGGCATACTTCAAGATGTCGATGTAATCTTGGCGGCTGAAGTAGCCTGAACCAAAGTTGTCGCTATGTGCCCCAGAACCAAGCTGTGGCATTAAGCATTGCTGTTCGCTTTCGTCAAAGCAACGCTGGCTGCCAACCTCGGTAAGTTCTGGAAGCCCAGGTATTTCAAGTCTCCAACCTTCATCCTCACTCATGTGAAGGTGCAACCTATTCATTTTGAAGGCAGCCATCTGCTCAATGGTCTTGAATATTGTCTCTTTCGAATGGAAATTACGGCCAACGTCAACCATGAAACCACGGTACTCAAACCTAGGGGCATCGATTACCTTCATGGTTGGGATGGTGTAGCGTGAAAATGGGTCATAGACATTAAGCAGTGACTGCATCGCGTAGAACACGCCAATCTCATCGTTAGCAATAATATTGATGCTGTCTGAGGTGATCTCTAACTGATAGCTCTCTTTATCGGAAACAAAGTCGGTGTCTTGAAATTGAACATTGATGTCGATGCCGCTTTCTAAGTTAGTAATGCCCATCATGTCTGCTTGATTAGTGATAGCACGCTTGGTGTCATCCGATACTGGCAGGGCATCCAAATTAAGGCCTTGAATAATCGGCAAGTAACTCCCTGTGTACTCTACGTGTTTCGGTGTCGGTAAAATCTCGCCAGTTGATTCTCTGAATATAATGTCTTGGTTGTGTTCAAAGCGAGTTTCCGCTGTCGCTCGAGGGTTATTATCTTCAATCGAGAAACGAACTTGTGACTGGTCTAAACCCTTAACGAACATAGTGAGATCTTCTGTATCAGTTGAAGCGATGTTTTTGGCTTCTGCGCCTTGAGCAAAAACGAAAGCACGAGGCATAAAGTCGGTGTAAGAGACTTGCCACGCTTCGGATATGATCGGGATTGTGTGGGTTTTGTGCTTTTGGAAACCAGTGAAGTTGTCGCTAGGTTCTATTTTATGAAGGTCACCAGTGATGTGGGTGACTTTGAACTCTTTGTTGCGGTTTTCAAGCACGGGACGAATACTGTGGAAATAGATCGACCAATCTTTAAGGTCCACTTGTGAGCCTTCATTGGTAAGGACGATATTGACCAAGTTACAAGAGGCGTAATCGGCCTGGAGTTCAGCACAAGCGATGCCGTTTTCTTTGCCATAGTTAGTGACGATCTCGAATGACATATCCAAATTGTTGGCGAGCTTATCCACTTGCGTTTGTGTGGGGTTGTGAGAAGGAGCTCCGCACCCATAGAGGGCAGTGAAACAGCAGATAGCCAACAGTGATTTTTTTAACATGGTGATTCCAATGGGAAGAAAATTTCGGCGGTATTATGCAAGCGAGAAACGGCGGGGTTAATGTGCCGTAGCCTATATAAGATATAGGTTGAATCGATAACTCGTTGTTTACTCAAGTTGCAATAGAAGCGGAAAGGGCTGCTTGAGGAACGTTAGAATCACCTCTATTGGCGCCAAAAAGCGATATAGGATTACGCTATATCTACTATAGTCTCGGCCGTATTTCGGAAGAGAGAGTTTTCGGTATAATTCGACTCCCTTAATCACTAGCGCGATGAAATGATCTGATCGGCGCACTACGTTATTTTTAAGATCAATCCACTCCTCACTGAACAACGTTATGGCGACTTCCTCTCGTTAAATTGCTTCGCGTTAAACACTTCCTACATTGCACAAGTATTACTGAGGTTTTTGGCTTTATCGCATTAGAAATGGCGCTATAGGAATACTGCATATGACGAACTTTAAAGGCGCTTCACGCTTATCAAAGGCATTGATCTTTATATATATTCTTTCTAAGTCCGCTTTCGGTTTAGAAGTGCCAGATAACGCCCTTGAATCCTATGTTGGTGATTTCTCGGCTTTGAAAGAGAAAGGCGTAGTACGTGTTTTAGTCTCTGGTGACATCGGTTTCTATCACATTGAAAACGGTAAGCCGAAAGGGATTTTGGCCGAGCAAATCTATTACTTTGATCAGGCACTTAAACTGAGTGATCCACTGCTGCGCGTTAAGGTGATTCCGGTAGAGCGAAGCGAATTACTTGAAGCGTTAAATCAAGGGCGGGGCGATATTGCTATCGCGAACCTTACAGTAACCGAAGAGCGTCAAAGGCTGGTGGATTTCAGCATGCCCATTCGCCGCGATATCGATGAGGTGTTAGTCACAAGCCTATCTAAGCCTTCAATCAGCAATGTCACACAACTACAGGGTAAAGAAGTGTGGCTTAAGCAGGATTCTAGCTACATCAGTAGCGTTCAAAAATTGAATCAACAGTTTGAGAAAAAGGGCATGGAACCCATCTATATTCACTTACTCAACGCGAACCTCCAAGACCTTGAACTCCTCGAGCTGATTAAGAGTGAGAAGATCACAGCAACCATTGTTGATAGCCATAAGTTGGAATTGTGGGACAGTTTAGAGAAGGGCATTAAGATCCATGAGGACATTACCTTTAGAGAAGATGCAGATATCGCGTGGGCCATTCGTAAGAATAGTCCTCAACTGAAAGCCCAAATAGACCAGTATTTGCAAGAATCGAAACAGGGCACGTTACTCGGGAACGTGATTGATAATCGCTATTTAGACAGCGTTTCATGGATGAGTAGCGCCTCTAACCCACAGCAAAACCGACAACGAGATAAACTAGAAGCTTTGTTTGTCTCGTATGGTGAGAAGTACGATATCGACTGGTTCATTCTTCTAGCAATGGCTTTTCAAGAATCAGGGCTCGACCACTCGAAAGTGTCGCACCGTGGTGCCGTGGGTATTATGCAAGTGATGCCTAAAACGGCGCGGGATTGGTATGTGGATATTGATAATGTGCACGATTTGGAAAGTAACATCCATGCTGGAAGCAAGTATTTACGCTTTATTCATGATAGGTACTTTGATAAGCCTGAAATAGCTGACATCGATAAGATTTACTTTAGCTTAGCTGCCTATAATGCTGGACCAGCTAAAATACGAAGAATGCGAAAATTAGCGGCGCAGCAAGGGTATAACCCGAATAAATGGTTTAATCACGTTGAGGTTGTCGCAAGAGAGAACATAAGCCAAGAACCAGTAAAGTATGTCGCTAATATAAGTCGTTATTTTACGATTTATCAGCGCCTAGATGAATTTCAAGACACGCGAGAAGAGCAGTTAGGTAATATGACAAGGCAATTGAATATCAAGCGACTGTCTGACTACTTTGCTTATTAACAAGTGCCTGATTAATATAATGAGTCAAAAAAAGGGGTAGCGTTCTGCTACCTCTTTTCGTGTTATAAGCACTGACAATTGCTAGTTATTTTTAATCACTCAATATGAGCTTATGATTGCTCCGCAGAAGCCATGTACATCTGCATCTCTTCTAAACTGGTTTTTGCGATAACTTGGTTATCAAGAGAGTAGTGGACTTCATCGCCAAAACGGTGACCAGTTAGTGTTGCACGTGTGCCGTCGTTGTAAGTGAGTTCGATAGCAACTTCATCTTGATTGATAACTTTCATCTCACTGTGATCAATGACGTGTTTAGCCAATGGGTCGATAGGCGCGTCGGTTAAGCTTTCATCTAATTGGTCGTTAATGTCGATGTAAGTATCAACTTTAGTATCAAAAATGTGCGGCTTTTTATTGATTGGGTTTTTGCCTGTCCAGAATTCTAGTGAGTTAAACACAATGTAATCGGCAGCAACCGTGATACCGTAGGCAGGGGCAAGAAGCATGTTTAAGCCACCACGAGCATAACGGTTATCAACGGCTTTTACGTTGAATTCCATCAATTTACCCGTTACGGCATTACTACCTACACAACCAAATAAGGTGACAAGGCTCGCTGATATAATTATCGGTTTTACAAATCGGTTCATCATTCTTTATTTCTATAGACGTATATTAAGGAGCCGATAATTATGTCAAAGTCATCAATCTTCTAGTATAAAGCGTCGCCTATACTAGATATCAGAAAAACCTATATCTTTATATAAACCAAAGAACTAGCGCCGTTATTTGCATAATTTACCGTTCATATTGGTGGTGGGCTAAGCCATATTCGTTAGAAGGTTTTAACAAAGCTCTGTCATAACGCTAACTGAAGTATGGAATTAGGTTGTGATAATAACGAGTCAGTTAAACGAAATTACTTTCTACGTTTATTCATTTAAATGACTGCCTGAAGAGCCCGAATGAAACGATTTAACCTAAACCTCATCTATTACTTTATTGCGATATATGAAGAAGGAAACTTAACGTACGCAGCAGAAAGGCTCAATATATCTCAGCCTAGCCTCAGCGCTCATTTAAAGCAGCTTCGAGATGAATATCGTGATCTGCTATTCGTAAGAAAGTCGTACACGCTTGAGCCGACGCCAGTCGCTAATGACTTGTATCCTGTCTTTAAGCAAGCGAACAAGCTTGTCTCTCACTCATTACCTGAAACGCATGATTTTGAACCGAAAGAGTGCAGTTACACATTTAGAATTGCGGCGATGAGTATCTCAAGCAGTGTGATCTTGCCTCAAATATTAGACAGGATTCAGGAAGAAGCTCCAGAGTGCGTTATCGAAGTCGTGAATATCAAAGAGGATATGGCGACTGACATTCGAGAAAAGAAGATCGATCTTGTGGTCGACTTAACCAACGCGCATCCAACCTTGTTGAGCCAGGAAATTTGGGGCGACGAGCTGTGTATGGTCTGCAGCCAAAATCACTCTCAGATAAACGAGCAAGTGACTCTTGAACAGTATCTTTCAGCAAAGCATGTCATGCTCACACATGATAACTATCGAGTGAATCAGTTAACTGAATTTCATAGTCCGATCTTTGCAGATCGTAAAGTGGCAAGAAAGCTTAATTCCATCGCAGACTTTTCAGACACCATCTACAACAGTGATTGGATAGCCACTTTCCCCAAAGGTGTCGCGAACGCCTATTTTGATAAAGATAAAATTAAGCTTCTAGAGCTTCCTTTTGAATACATCAAGCCTTCACTCAGTGTTTATTGGCACAGCAATCGTAATGATGACATCGTCAATCAATGGCTAAGAGAGTTGTTTACCAGCGAAGTTTTAACCTTGAGCTCAGAAATATAAGACAACGCCTAGTTGTATGAGTAAGCGTTTTGGTCATTCGATTCGTTCTTCATGTATAAAGTACCTTATGGTACAAATGACAGCATGAATAATGCTGGTGGCTCTTGCCACATAGACTTCCAATTTAAATGAAAAGACTGACTTATGAATTTTGATATCCAAGCACTGAAACACCACCAATTGGTCGAAGATGGTCAACTAGAAGGGTGTTACATTCATCAGCCAGCTCAAGGTAGCCAGCAAGACGACCAAGCAGTATTGGCAGAGCGCCAAGCGCTAGAAAACATGGGTTACAAGGTTGTGCAAGTTAAGGCGAAAGGTGGAACAACAACGTTCGCCGAGGCGATGCAAAAGCTAGCCAAGAAGACTGGGCATCAATCTAGCAACTAAGTGGTTAACAGTTGTTGCTTGGCGTGTCGCCACTTTCAAAGGGCGGCGATGCTATTGCGGTTAAGCATGTAGGTAAACTTTCGACAAAACCTTTTAAGTATCTACCTGACATTAAAAGGACATATAGCTGATCTTCATAGCGAGTAGGACGTATAGGCTGCTTAAAAAAGGAAGAAATACTATGGCCATCGTCTATGTCAGCATCGGAAGCAACATTAATCGCGAACATCACATCACAGAATCTCTCAAAGCGTTGAACCATCGCTTCGCTCCACTGCAAATTTCTAAGTTTTACGATTGTGAGCCAGTCGGTTTTGAAGGAGACAACTTCCTCAATCTCGTTGTGGGGTTTGAATGCGACCTTCCTATCGCAGAATTATCTAAAACTCTTCATCAAATCGAATCCGATAACGGTCGCCAACGCGAGTCTAAAGAGTATGCATCACGAACCATGGATATCGATATCCTTCTTTACGGCGATCAAGTGGGCATTATCGACGGGGTAGAGTTACCCAGAGGTGAAATCACCGAGTTCGCTTTCGTGCTTCGTCCGTTAGTCGACCTTGCCGCGTCTGCTCGTCACCCCATTCTAAATACCTCGTTCCAACAGCTTTGGAGTAGCTTTGACCAGTCGAGTCAGAAAACCGACCCAATCCCTTTCGAGCTCAGTCTCACGTAATGCCTTCAGAGCTGTCAAAAACCGCAGACTCTTATTATCAGAGCTTTATTTGATCTTTTCTTAAAACAAGCACGTACCTGATATCACTTTCGACGGAATGGAAACTGTTATGAACCACAATGCCATTATTACCATCACAAACCTCAGACTACGAACCTTCATCGGCTTCAATGAAGAAGAGAAAACCAAGCAGCAAGATATTGTTATAAACGCGGAGATTCATTATCCAGCTAATAACCTGTGCCTCTCTGATGACGTCGACAATGCCCTCAATTACAAAAATATCTGTAAGAAGATCATCCATCATGTCGAAACTGGAAGATTTCTGCTTCTAGAAAAGTTAACCAGCGATGTACTTGGAATCTGCATTGATCATTCATGGGTTCGGTACGCTCAAGTGAGAATTGATAAACCCCACGCGCTGCGTTTTGCCGACTCCGTTTCGCTCACGTTGAGCTATGAAGCAGACCAAGATAATAACTTCTAAGGAGCGAGCCAATGTTGAGTACAGAAGCAGAACAAGTTAGAGCAGCTCTACTGGCGAGAGGGCTTGAAACCCCGATGACCGCAAGTGAAATGAACAGCGACCAGAAATACAATCGTATTAAGGGCCTACTCACGGAAGTGGTAAGCACGTTGGGTTTGGATCTGACGGACGACAGCCTTGCAGAAACGCCGCACCGCATCGCAAAGATGTACGTACATGAGATATTCTCGGGACTGGATTACAACAACTTTCCAAAAATCAGCGTGATAGAGAACAAGATGTCGGTTGATGAGATGGTTAAGGTGTCGGACATCGACTTAACCTCCACATGTGAGCATCACTTCATTACTATCGACGGTTTGGCACAAGTGGCCTACATTCCGGAATCTAAGATACTTGGCCTCTCAAAAATAAACAGAATTGTCCGATTTTTCGCACAACGCCCTCAAGTTCAAGAACGCTTAACTCAACAGATTCTGATTGCCATACAGACTCTCGTTGAAACAGAAAATGTCGCAGTGACTATCAAAGCGACGCATTACTGCGTGAAGTCTCGAGGCGTTATGGATGCTAACTCTGAAACGACGACAACGGCGCTCGGTGGCATTTTCAAAACTAACCCTCAAACTAGAGCAGAGTTTTTACGATGAGTGAGACGATTCTGATAACTGGAGTAGGGAAGCGATTAGGGTTCGCACTCGCTCAGCAACTCTTAGCTGATGGGTACCAAGTGATTGGTACCTTTCGCAGCGAATATCCTCAGTTGCAACAGCTGCGTGATAAGGGGGCTGATCTACAGTACGTCGACTTTTACCAGCAAAGCAACGTAGAGGACTTTCTGCATTATGTAGGGCAAGAGTACAGAGCACTCCGAGCCATTGTTCATAATGCCTCTGATTGGAACCCAGAGAATAAGAAAGACCCGAGCGAGAACGCTTCAGAAATTATGAACCAGATGATGGCAGTCCACGTCGGCGTACCATACCTCATCAACTTGTCACTCAAAGACCTGCTGATGTCTGGTGAGCAAACCTCAGATATCATCCACATCAGTGACTATGTTGCCGAAAAAGGCAGTAAAAAGCATATCGCTTACGCGGCAAGCAAAGCTGCGCTTAATAACTTAACGCTTTCGTTCTCGGCGATGATGGCTCCCAAAGTGAAGGTAAATACTGTCTCTCCAGCTATGATCAAATTTAATGATCATGATGACGAGGCGTATAAGGCTAAAGCTCTGCAAAAAGCTTTGATTCCGGCAGAAGCGGGTTTTGAAGAGGTGATCGATGGCATCAAGTATTTACTTGCCAGTCGTTACATGACAGGAAGAATATTGCACCTTGATGGCGGCAGGCATCTAAGGTGAATTTGTGTCGATAACATTGAGCTCTTCCTTGGGTGAAAAGCCCGTTTTATTCTGAATATGAACTCTCCCGCTCTGGTTACAAATTTCTAGCTTGAGTGTTCATGTTTAGCAGCCTATTTGGGTTGTTCTATCCTGAACAACCTCATTCAACCTTACTCAACAAAGTGACTAGTGTCACATTTCTGTCAATTCATCTCCTGAATCGAGCGGGTTGTATTAAACGCAGTTCATATTGAGTTCGCTTTGAACCCACTTACCTATTTAGGGTGATGAGCATCCGAACCGAAAATTCAAACAAATGTTTAAATTAATGGATTTATGGAGCGATTTATCGGGCATTTAACGGGATGACTTTCACTTTGATCTTGATCAATATGTTAACTGTTGCGCAACAAATTTAAATCAAATTTGCATAGGAAGCGCACATTTACTTCTTCGATCTGCTCAGTACAAGGAATGAAATTATGTCTACTCAGGAAACATTTAAGGCTTTCACATCGCAGCTAGAGTCTGTAACTAACCCGTTCTACAATTTCAATCAGCTAGTGACTAAGAATATAGAGACACTGACCAAGATTCAGCTTGATAGCCTTGAGGCTTACAGTGCGCTAGGTAATGAGTCTTTGCAGAGCTTAGCTTCGTTAAAGCAGCCACAAGATATTCCAGCTTATGGTTCAAAACAGATGGAAGTGGCGAGTAAGATCTCACAACAACTCATGGAAGATAGCCAAAAGCTGACTCAACTTGGTCAAGATTTTAAATCTGCCGCTGACGAGCTTACTGCCTCTGCGGTAAAGACCGCGAAAAGTGCTTAGTTTATTGCTTGTCGGTTGATGGCGGAGCGTAACGTCTAGCACGCCATCTCTCAGCATCACTTCTAACAAGGATGTCAGAATGGAAAATAAATCGCCCTTTGAAGGTATGATGAACCTCATGTCCCAATACGGACAAGCCTGGATGGACAATCTAGGGCAGCCAACACAATCGACATTGATGAAAACCCAATCGGAAGATTTTACGAAGTGGGTGGGCTCAATGACTCAGAACCCAACCAATATGGTTGAGCAACAGATGAATTGGTGGGCGCAGCAAGTTAACCTACTTAACGATTGTATCCTCGGCACTCAAGAGCAAGCTAAAGAGACGGATCGTCGTTTTCGTGATCCTTCATGGAATGACACGCCACTGTATCGTTACATCAAAGAGAGCTACAAACTTGCTTGTAACAACATTCAACAATCAGTTGAGAACGCAGATGGACTGGACGATGAAACCAAAGCTCGACTTTCATTTTTCACTCGGCAATATTTGAATGCGATGTCGCCAAGCAACTTCGTTTCGACCAACCCAGAGATACTCAAGCTGACTATGGAGAGCAAGGGTGAAAACCTGATCCAGGGGATGAAGCAGTTCCGTCAGGACTTAGAACAAAGTGCCGACATGCTCAATATTCGAATGACGGATAAAAACCAGTTCAAACTGGGGGAGAATATTGCCTCAACGCCTGGAAAAATCGTCTTTCAAAATGACATGTTTGAGCTGATTCAATATAAGCCGACCACAGAACAAATCTATAAACGTCCGACGCTGATCGTACCGCCGTTCGTCAACAAATATTACATTATGGATGTCAATCCAGAGACCTCCTATGTGAAGTGGTTGGTCAGCCAAGGCCACACAGTATTTATGATCTCTTGGGTGAACCCTAATGCTCAAATGCGAGACGTCGATTTTGGCAACTACGTGACTCAAGGCGTGCTACCTGCACTTGATGCCATTGAAAGTGTCACAGGCGAGCGAGAAGTTAACGGTATTGGTTACTGCATCGGTGGTACCACCTTAGTCGCAGCCATGGCTTACCTTTCTGGCAAACGCCGTAAACAGAGAATTAAATCGGTCACTCTGCTGACTACAATCCTCGACTTCCAAAAGCCAGGTGAGTTAGGGGTCTTCATCAATGATCCGATCATTAGCAGCATTGAAGCGCAAAACAACCAACGTGGTTATATGGATGGCCGCCAAATGGCCGTGTCATTCAGCTTACTTCGTGAAAACAGCCTGTATTGGAATTACTACATTTCTAATTATTTAAAAGGAGAGAGCCCAATGGCATTCGACCTCCTTTATTGGAACTGTGACAACACCAACGTGACTGCTGCGACCCATAATCAGCTGCTACGTCAGTGCTATCTTGAGAATCGACTCGCCAAAGGCGAATTGGTGATCGATGGTGTGGCGATTGATTTAGGTAAAGTAAAGTCGCCGGCTTATTTCCTCTCTGCTATTGATGATCATATCGCGCTATGGGACGGCAACTTTGAAGGCACAAAACTGCTAGGTGGAGACAATAAATTTGTACTTACCGAGAGCGGCCATATTGCAGGGCCGATGAACCATGCCGATTCCAATAAATATGGTTTTTGGACCAATGATGATAACGACCAAGCACCGTCTCAGTGGCTTGCTAGCGCCGACAAGCACCATGGTTCGTGGTGGTCGCATTGGCAAAATTGGGTTGATGAGCGCAATTTCTCCGAAATGATTGAAGCTCGTGAGCTAGAAGGGGAACTGGATGCGCCAGGTGAATACGTGAAGCAGCGTATTCAAGATGTCATCGCTCAAGAAAATGAAATGGAAAAGGAGTCCGCATAATGAAGCCAGAAATCGGCCAGACTGCCACCATAGAAAAGACGTTAGATAAGCAAACAGTAGTAGCCTTTGCCAGCGTCTCGGAAGACTACAACCCAATCCATTTAGATGAAGATTTCGCTAAAACCACGCAATTTGAGCGTCCAATCGTGCATGGTATGTTGGCATCGAGCCTTATCTCTGGCTTGTTGGCTTCTAAAGTGCCGGGCGCAGGCAGCATTTACTTGGGGCAATCCTTGAAGTTTCTTCGTCCTATTTTTGTTGGCGAAACTGTCACAGCCAAGGTGGAAGTGATCAGCGTGCGTGAAGACAAACCTATCGCTGTTATATCTACTCAAGTATTGAACGCGAATGGTGAAGTCGCCGTCGATGGTGAAGCGACAGTGATGTACTCTGTTTAACCACAAAGCCATAAACGACAGCCAACATTTTCTACAAACCAATGGCAATAACGCGGGCAGCGGATGTGCTATTAGGTTTCTTCAATAAATAATTCAATCCTTATGGGCGTTTTAGTGTTTGGTGCTAAAACGCCATTGTCCAGAATATAAATTCCCTTCGGGTTTATCTAACCGATTGTATTAGCTTATCCATTAGTCTAGTTATTTTGTCATCCCTTTAGATAACCACTCAGCCTATTTTTGAACGTTATTTAGTCTTTATTGACGTAGTTTGTTTATAAATAGGTCGAACTTCCTTACCTATAGCTGTTCAGCGAGCCTACGTACGCTACGACTAATGTCTAACGACCAACGTCTGTTTGTTCGTATGTGCTTGGTATAGAGTATTAATCACTGAATTATAAAGACTATTTTTTAGTGAGGTAACGGTATCTTATGTTTATTGAACAGTCCTTTATATAAATAAATGCCCCTACATTTGGCTTTTAGATGTTCACTTATAAACGGGTGCTCTTCAGTTTTAATAATGATTTTGACCTGTCAATAATTTGGATATGCCGAGTTGGTTATGGGGGATATATAAATGACGCTGCATCAAACATCGTACCGTGACTAAATAACGTTTGTTGGAACAACGCACCTTAGAGTGTGAAAGAAAGGAATCAAAATGAGCAGTACTTTAGAGTCCGTAAATATACCAAGAGAGGAACCTCAAACCCATGAGGATGAGCTCTCTTACGAACAACAACATAAACCAAGCTCTGAGTTTGACTCACGTGAACAGTATCTAGAGCACGAATTACAAATCATGTCGCCGAAGCGATGGCGTCCGAATTTGCCGTTTAAAGATTATCGATTTGAGATAGAAGACACCATCCCAGCGATGGCTGCGACCATTGGTAAGGTTGTTATGGTTGGTGCTATTGCCGCAACTTTTGCTGGTGCTCTTGGGCTAAATGAAGACTTCATTCTAGAAAACGTGCGTTATGAGCTCCTCATCGCCTCTGTTTTCATCATTCTTTTCTCTGGCTTTCTACTGCCAACAGCTAACCTCGCAGGTACCCATGGCCCACTTATTCCATTAATCCCTATTGTGGTTGCTGCTGGAGGCCACCCAATGGCCTTTGGCTTGCTGATTGGTGCGTTTGGCTTGCTGTTAGCTATCAGTAAAGGCGGCAGTATGTTGGCTAACCTCACTAGTAAAGGCGTGTGTGGGGGACTGTTGCTTTACCTTGGTTTTGTCGGAACCGCTTCTCAAGTGAAGAAGCTGTTCGCTTGGGCGGAAGGAATCGGCATGAGCCACATCGCTTTCGTCGTGATCTTCTGCACCATTATCTTGTATGCACTATTGGAGCACTTCCGTAAGCGTTGGTTAGCTGTGCCTCTTAGCTGCTTACTGGGTGGTACGATTGCATTTGCTATGGGTGCGCCATTTGCTTTCCACACTGAGCCAGGCTTGCCTAACATGAACCCTATGTATTGGTGGGGAGAAGATACAGGTTGGATGCTAGGCCTACCTACGATCGAACACTTCATGGTAGTACTGCCATTCGCGATTCTAGCGGTAGCGATGTGGTCTCCAGATTTCCTAGGGCATCAAGTATTCCAAAAAATCAGCTACCCAGAGCGTACTGAAAAAGTGCACATGAACATTGATGACACCATGACCACAGCTTCAATTCGTCAGACGTTCGGCTCTTTGCTAGGTGGTACTAACTTTACTTCTTCATGGGGGACTTACATCGTACCGGCTGCGATTGCTAAGCGTCCGATTCCAGCTGGTGCTCTGCTGACGGCTCTGTTCTGTATCATAGCCGCTGTTTGGGGCTACCCAATGGATTTAGCTATCTGGCAACCCGTGCTTTGTGTTGCACTTATTGTTGGGGTATTTGTACCATTGCTCGAAGCTGGAATGGAGATGACGCGTGAAGGGAAGACCACTCAGTCGGCGGCAATTGTTGTCTTTTCTTCAGCACTTGTTAACCCAGCATTTGGTTGGTCTCTAACCATGCTGTTAGACAACTTAGGCTTAGTTGGATGTAAAGAGCGTAGCGGCGAGTTGAGTAAAATGAGCCGTTGGGTATTGCCTGGCATTATGTTCATTGTACTAACAAGTGTGATGGCGTTGGTTGGCCTTCTACCCGGCATACCGGCCATTATCCCAAGCTTTCGTTAAGCTCTAAGCGAGGGAGCTGATTTATTGTGTTTCTCGCTTATCTAGTAATATTACATAGCCCTTAAACAATGAAACCTCCGTTCACGTATAGCGTAATCGGAGGTTTTTTGTATTAGTCGCCTATAAGCAATTAACTATGTATCAGCAATCGAGGTGCATAGGCTTAATCTAGGCGCAAAGTCACTCCAGAGTAATTTGTGTACCCGCGAAGTAACACGTGATAGGTAACGCCTGGCTGAGCGCTCACACTGCATTGCTCGTTATTACCGGTACGATAAGGGCGGCAATCATAACTTGAAGTGCTTGGTTTACTGCCTGCTTTGACATACAGATCTGCATCGCCAGTTCCGCCAGATATTGCCACCGTTACGCTTGATGCAGAATCTACGGAGAATGTGTAGAAGCTTTCAGAATATTTGTTGCCACTTAAGTTGGCGATAGGCGTCCCTTTGGTGAGTACATTGTCACCCGGAATGGTAGGGCCGCAGCTTGCGTTGACGCCAACACTATTAAACGCATCTTCCACGTCGGCAACTGTATAACCCATATCTGTAGCTGCTTTAGCTACGCCACATGCACCGGCATCAAAGGTACTGTTTGCAGTCCAATACAGTTGGTTGGCGACGGTGAATATTTCGAAACCTTTGCGTACATCCCAGCCTGATTTGTTGGCTAAAAGGTAAAATGCTCGGTTATAAACACCGCTCGACAAGTGAACGTTTAAACCATCGTAGTAATCAGAGGCGTGATCGATTGAACGTCCATCTTTTGAAGGCTGATCAAAGTAACGCAATCCACCTTCTGATTTGAAGATATCACTACCGACAATCCAATCCACATTTCCACGCAGATAGTATTCAGCCGCTTCGCCTGCGATATCGGAGAAGGCCTCGTTTATACCACCTGACATGTTTCTGTAGACCAGTCCTGAGTTTTGTTCGGTGAAACCGTGGCTTACCTCATGCGCACTGACGTTGATGTCGACTAATGGGTAGAAGGTATTTTTGCCGTCACCAAAAGTCATGGATGAGCCATTCCAGAAGGCATTCTCATAGTCGGTACTGTAGTGAACACGCATAGTGAGTTGGAACGATAGAGGTGATGTGTTCATCCACTCTTTGTACATATCAAAGACGACGTTTCCGAAATAATGCGCATCGTTAAGGGGAGAGTAGGCGCCATTCACGTATTTATGATCTGTGTAGTTGGCGTCGTCGCTACAGTTGTAACTGTAGGCTGAACTACCAGACGTTCTGTTATTTAAGTCGACCGTTTTCACAGCGTCGTTTTCTAACGTACATGTGGTTCCGGTTTTATCAATAGAGAACCCCGGAAAGTCAGTGCCATATTCATATCGATTGGTTTTGCTGTTACCACCAGGTCCGGTTCCCACGGCTTTAGCGTGATTTAATCCATTCCATTTTTGAAGGACTTCCCCCGTCATGGCATCAATAAAGAAGAAAGGACGTTCTGGGTAATTGGAAGCGACAAAGAAGTCGACCAAATACGCCATTTGAGCAGTTTGATTCTCATCGAGTCTCACAACCAACTTAGCATTTTTGTTTTCAATCGACTTTTTGCCCACGGTAAACGAACGGTGGGAGGACAATGCGGCTTCGATGGCTTGTTCTTTATTTAATTTAGGCGCGATGCTTGAGAGATCATCGCTGATCCCTTGTGCCATCGAACCAAATATTTGAGAAGGTAGGCTTTTAGATAGCGTAGCGACAACGGATGTATTAAAGACAGGTAAACCGAAGTGGGTTTGTTGATAGCGTACTTTTGTTTTTCCATTAGGCAGTACTACCCGTTTTACCTCAGAAAAACCTAACTCTAGTGGAGCAACACTCTTCGACTGAGCGATTAGGCTTTGTTGGAGTAGGCTATCGTTCTCGATGGTGACCATTTCAGCAGCGTGCGCATTGAAACCGAAAGAAGTACCTAGGATAGCTGCTATTTTCCAGCTTAGTTGACGTTGTTGGTTCATTTCTTGTTCCTGATTTTATATAAACTCCTTCTTCCCAACGGCTAAATAGGAAGTCTATATGCAACACATAAATGCCATGTGTTGCGAATCAAGATTGGAAGAGCGTATCGACTTATGACAAGTTTTTATTAGAGATTAAATTTTAGAGTATGTAATTCAAAGTTTACAAAAGCTCTTATTGATCAAATTGTTTTTATGGGGGTTGTTTCTATTGTTGTTGTAATTATATGAAGTGAAAGATGTTATTAAATTTTGACTTGTTTCAATCATGCTAAAGTGTTTTTCAACTTGTTGAACAGGTTTTCTTATTTGCAATATTAACAACAAGGCCTGTAGCTATAACTATTGTAGATATAGTAATTAAAATATGTATCGCAAAAATTTAATGACTTATTTGTAATTAAGCCTTGCGTTGGTAGGGTAATCTTTGACTTGAATTGCAAAATTAAGCTATTTTTGCGTAACCCCTTGTTATAAATGTTAATTAAAGTAATTTGTTCGCCGGATATAATGGATAATGTCTCATTTACTCAAATAACTAATAATAAATATACAGAATTAAGTTTTAAAAAATAAAGGGAACCATATGTTTAAGGTCTTTAGTCTATTTTTATCAATTTTAATTTTTTCAGTTGCTCAAGCAAATGAAACCGTCGAATTTGAAACCGCGCAAAAGCTGTTGACCGTCATTGAAGTGGATAAGCAAATGTTAGGCGGCTTTGAGGCTATGTTGCCAATCGTTAACCAGTTAGCTAATAAACTCAAGCTGAATGCTCAAGAGACAGAAGAGCTTAAAGGGATTTACAGAGATTGGTTTGAGAATGATATGGACAGAGTAAAAATGCGCATTGAAATGGCAAAGCTGTATTCAAATCATTTCACGATGACAGAGATGAAACAGATAATTGACTTTTATGGTACACCTGTTGGAAAGAAACTTATTCAACAGTCGCCTGAACTTGCAAAGCTTGGAGCGCAAATTGGCATGGAAGAAGCTCAAAATAAGCAACATTTGCTAATTGAAAAGCTGACTCCTTTTATGGAAGAGCACGGTGCTCACTAATTAAAAGTGCTCAAGGCGTTAATTACTACTTTACGAACGGACATATTCAACCACCTAACCAGTGGTTGAATATGTCTATTAGGAACACATCTATAAAGATGTTTCTTTTTACATTAAGTGTTTGTCTGACCACCGAGGCAGATCAGCTCATTTGCTTCTTCCTTCGTTAAATCACTGAGCAATACGTCTAATGTTATTTTGTTAAACTGTTGTAAGTGTTGAACGTAACATTGCATTCTATGGTAGCGTAGCTTACTCATGAATAAAGCTTTACATACAAGTGGTGGTCAATTGAAGCAACCTACTCTTTATATTTTTTCTGGGCTGCCAGCTTCTGGTAAGTCCACACTCTCCCAATTGTTAGCGGCTAAAATCGGAGCTATGTACGTCCGTATCGACACAGTTGAACAAGGGCTCAGAGATCTTTGCAACTTTAAGGTTGAAGGGGAAGGATATCGTTTAAGTTACCGTCTTATCAAAGATAACCTAAAGCTTGGAATCGACTGTATCTCTGACTCTTGCAATCCGATTGAGTTGACAAGGCTTGAATGGCAGCAGGTCGCGACAAGTGTGGGAGCGAAATTTGTTAATATTGAAGTAACTTGTTCTGACACAGTTGAACATATGAATCGGGTGGAGACTCGTTCTGCTGAAGTCGAAAACTTAGCGTTACCCGATTGGCAGCAAGTTAAAAATCGTCACTATGAAGCGTGGGAGACTGATGTCATCACAATTGATACATCAGGTAAAAGTGTCGATGCATCTTTTACTGAGCTTTTTGCAAAGTTGGAGAATTAAGGTCAACCTATTTTCTGGCCGTGGAAAATCGCAATGCCGGTGGTTCAATTAATCCTTTCATCAGCGTCACTCTTTTTTGACTGGTGGCGCGCTAATCTTTCTCGAAAACAGGAGACTTCATGGCTGACAACGCAGTAGAGCAAGCAATCGAAAATATCCGATTGAAATCACAAGGCACGGATTGTTTAACGAGTTGCGCGGTGACGATCAACTTCCACCCCGATCGTTCCACGTCTGACAATAAACCTTTGCTCGAAGCGATGGCTAAAGATGGTTGTTTGAAGTCTCAATTTGAAACAGGTACCAGTAATGGTGGTATGACGGCTTACCTAGGTGGTGACCGTTGGTTATGGGAAAAGCGAGTGTTTGACGGTGCGTATGATGATGCTCCGAATACGCTTAGGCCGAAGTATGGTGCATTGAACTACCGAAATTACGAAACAGGTGCGTCACCTCGTTTTGGATCCTGCTACTTCCAACTGAAAGCGGAGATCTTGGAACGAACCACGTTCTGCTATCCCGACAGCTTCTTTGAGCCGGAAGACTTCGCAGTTTCTAGCCGTGTAAAAGCGCTCATTGATAAGGCATTGTCATCGAATGTCGATTTTCTTGATGATTATATTGAGGCGCATGTTCATGGGGTTATCTCTCTGAAGGACGATATTGAATGTCTTGTATTAGACCCTGTTTACCATTCAACGATTATTGAAGAACGCGCGGTCAAATTGGGCGTTCCGATAAAGTGGCACAATGGCTACGAGTTAAGCATAGAAGAGATGAGCAGCTACCCAGATTATCGTGGTCAGTCGTTTATAGAGCTCGCAAAAAAGTTAGCGGTAAACGGCAAGATCAATGCGAAAATACTGGGGTTAGCCGCGACAGAGCAAGGTTATGACCAACAAGACATAAAGAAGGTCTGGCATTACTTGGCTCGTTTTGGTTATCAATCAGAATAAATATCTAATAGCATCTGTGGGCTCTTCTGAGATTTAAACCGCAACTCCCCGCATTTAGCGGAAACCCGCATGCAAAATATAATCGGTAGGATTTTAAAATGAGTGAGATTGCTCGCTTTATCTCTGGTGAAGTGCCAGATAAATTTGGTCGTAATATTGAACAGTTGTTAGCGTATAATCACTTTTGGTTGGAGCATGACCATAAATATATTCAAGTGTTTTTCCCAATCGATGAAGGGACTAAGTTTAATCAACATGCACCCTTGGTTACTCAAGAAGATAGAGCGCTTTTTGCAAACTCAGAAGAACTTCGTACAGCTCATCTACAAGTGCTTGACCTGATGCTTGAGTTTTGGGGCATGCAACGAGACGAAAGTGAGATATCGTCATTGTTGCCACTTAGCCCAACCAACCATGTATGGTTGAAGAATCACGACCATAATCAGCTTCGACTGACACGGGCTATTCGCAGTTTATATTTATTAGGCAATGAAGAGATTGCGACCAACTTATGTGACTTCTTGATCGCAGCAGCGAATGAAACAGGTTCTGTGTCTGATAAAACAGTGCAATATTGGCGGAATGCGTTAAATGGTTAGAAGCCCGCAATAGCCAGTGGGTTAACACACTGTATGAAAGGGAAGGAGACTCAGGATGAGTGCAGTTTTTAAGGGTTCGTGTTTGTGTGGCAGTGTTCGTTTTTCTGTTGACGGGTTCAGCGAAAAAGCCGCTAACTGCCATTGTTCTATGTGCCGAAAGTTTCACGGTGCCGCTTTCGGGACGTTAGTTGGTGTACAAGGCTTGAATTGGCTTTCTGGTAAAGATCGACTCAAAGAGTTTGTCGCATCAAACAGCACAACACGAACATTTTGCTCCAACTGTGGATCAAGCGTTGGTTTCAGAGTTCAAGGCGAACCTCTTGAAAATATTGAGTTGGCGATATCAACGTTCGATGTCGATATTCCTGTCACAATTGATGCGCAAATTTATACAAACTACAAAGCGAATTGGTGTGAATTACAGGCCGAGTTAAGCGTTTTTCCAGAAGGGCGTTCAACGTAAGGTGCAGAATCCGTTAGCCGGTTAAACATAGATTAAACTTCAATCTGTGTTATACATCAACGTTGATATTATTTTATCTAACTCATTATTTTTCATTATGTTAGGGTTCTTCTGACTTTTATAAGAAGGCGACTAGATTATGAAAAAGGGATTTGTCATCGCTGTATCAATTGGCTTTGTTGTCTTCTTCCTCGTTGGCCGCGAACTTCAATGGTTCGGGTCCAGTAATTCCGAGTCGTTCCCTAAACTTCCTGATAGTCCACAATTTGTGCCATCGACTGATTTCGACGGTGAGTGGCTAGGTCGGCGTATTAACACCACTGGCAATAATATGTGTGAACGTACCACCATCACCGGAACCATTAGTGAGGGTAAAGCCACGCTAAGGCTCACCTACAATGGAACACCATTAGAGGGTTGGGTTTCAGAAAGTGGTGCATTACGGTTATATGCCAAACATCGCCAATGGGACTATCGCTTTTCAGCAACAGGCAGCGGCAAGCGGTTTGATGGCCGTTGGCATTTAACGAATGGCCCATGCCAAGGGACTTGGTTTATAGAAAAAGCCAATGACATGTAGGGCCGTAAACGCTTTATATACTTGGAATAACTTAAACAATTTCCACACGCATGTGTACGATTTAGTTTAAAGATATAGATAGGAAAACCCATGAGGATTGTGATTTTTATCGTTACAGTGATTTTAGTTAAATCAATTGAAGCAAAGTTTGGGCACACCTATAGCATCTTTTCAGATCCACTTGATATCAAGTTAGCCGCTCTTGATTTTGTCTTGTGGGTTTCAGTCTACTTTGGTTTATCTCTTGTTTATGAGAAGGGCAAAGGCATCCTGACTAAAATGGGTAAAGTTAAGAACCCTTAATGGGTTGTATGAATTAGCCGAACAAGATGTTTATGGTAAATTCTAATTATTAATGAAGTTGTACATGGAGGTGCAATGAACATCGGAATTTATATTTATAATCAAGCAGAAGTTCTCGACTTCTCTGGCCCGTTTGAAGTCTTCAGTACAGCAAAGCGCTTAGGTGCTGAAGATCTAAATGTATTCTTAATCTCCGAAACTGCAGAACCGGTTATAGCTCGGGGTGGTTTTAAGGTATTGCCTGACTACTCGTTAAATAACCACCCCAAAATAGATTTGTTGATGGTCGTTGGTGGTGTACATACTGACGAAATGAACAAGCCAAATGTGCTCGATTGGATATCTTCTGTTTCAGAATCGGCCTCACAAGTCGTGTCTGTTTGTACTGGTGCATTTCTTTTAGCTAAAGCAGGTTTACTTGAGGGGTTAACAGTAACCACTCATTGGGAAGACATCTCCAACTTAGCGCAACAATTCCCAAGTTTAAATGTGATCAGTGATAAACGGTGGGTGGCGTCAGGTAAATTCACTACATCTGGCGGTATCTCGTCAGGTATAGATATGAGCTTACATTTGGTATCAGTACATAACGGCCTACAGTTTGCCAAGAAAGTTGCGCGTCAAATGGAGTACAGTTGGCAGGAATGTAAATAGCTAACCATCAACAATGATTCAAGATATGTGGCATTTTCCTACGCAGTATTCAGGTGTGGTTTGAAAACAAAGGGAAAAATATGAAAGTAAAGCTGGTCAAAGGTTCAGACCCTCAATTCGCTGAGCTCATCACCAAAACGAATATGGCGAGTTACTATCAGGCTCGTGACATCGCTTGGGGTCATAGTCAGTTTTTACGAAGTTGGGATGAGATGGATAACTATGAAGTTTATGTTGGTGGCAACCGTATTGGAGTTATTCGATTCAGCTATACCAGTAACACCACGTTTCTCAGAGACTTTCAGATATTAGCTGAACACCAAGGTAAAGGTCTTGGCTCAAAGTGTTTAGATTTAGTGATCGAACATGCAAGCAATCAAGCATCGACTCAGTTAGTGCTACGCGTGTTCAGTGAGAACCCCGCTATTAAGCTTTATCAATCAAAAGGCTTCACCAAACTTTCAGATGTTAAAGGCTTGGTTGAAATGGAGTTACGTTTGGATTCACTATAAGGACGGTCCCATGGTTAGCCGTATCCGATTAAATTTTGTTTTCAGCCCTAAACCACCTACTTCAGTAGGTGGTTATCATTCAGTTTGGCTTTGCCTGTAGTTCTACCCATGTTAAATGCTCCCTTGATTTTTAGCGAAGTCAAAGAGGACAAATAACATGAGCAGATATAATCAAGCTTCCCACGTATTTTGGAGATGTCAATATCACATAGTGTGGACACCAAAGTATCGATTTAGGATTTTGAAAAACAATGTAGGTAAAGAAGTTTATCGATGTATAAA